>JAUZGC010000167.1 GCA_030840105.1 Microbacteriaceae bacterium | reverse complement strand
CCAATTCGTCGTCGACCTCGGCGACAACGAGGCGGTCGTCGGTGACGAGGCCATCCTGGTGGGAGACGTCACGCACGGCGAACCCTCGATCCAGGACTGGGCCGGTGCTGCGCGAGTGAGACCCGAGGTCATCCTTGCGGGGCTGGGAAAGCGGATCGAACGAGTGTACCCACGCGCATGAGCGAGCCAACGCCTGTCCCTCCTCGCGCCGAGGCCGTGATCAATCTGATTGCGCTCGAGCACAACGTTCGAAGCATCACCCAACTCGTCGCACCCGCCGAACTCATGCTCGCCGTCAAGGCCAACGCGTACGCGCACGGGCTGGTGCCCGTCGCCGCGGCCGGCCTGTCGGCTGGGGCAGCCTCCCTCGCCGTGCTCGAAATCCCAGCCGGCCTCGCTCTCCGCGCCGCGGGCGTAACAGCTCCTCTGCTCGCCTGGCTGCATGGAACAGAGACCGACTTTCGTGCGGGCATCGAGGCCGACATCGAACTCGGCGTCTCGGCGGTCTGGCAGCTCGAGGCCATCGCGGCATCCGGAGCGAACCGTCCGGCCGTCGTCCACCTCAAGGTCGACACCGGACTGAGCCGCAACGGGGCGACCGTCGAAGACTGGCCAGAACTGGTCCGGACCGCATTGGAGGGTGAGCGTGCGGGCCTCCTCAGGATTCGCGCGGCGTGGTCGCACCTGGCCGATGCATCCGTCGCTGACGACGAGGTCGCACTCGCGGCGTTCCAGGCTGCCGTCGCCGTCGCGGAAGGACTCGGTGCTCGCTTCGAACTCCTGCACCTGGCTGCGAGCTCAGCCGGGATCAGGATGCCGGAGGCGCGCTTCGGCCTCGTGCGCATCGGCATCGCGGCATACGGCATCTCCCCATTCGAAGACCGGACGGGCGCCGAACTCGGCCTCATCCCGGTGATGTCCCTGCGCGCGCCCGTCATCGAGACCCGCGTGGGCGGGTCACGGCTCGCGCGCGTGGCCGCCGGTTACGCGGATGGGGTTCCAACCCTCGGAATCGAACGGGCGTCCGTCCTCGTGAATGGCGTGCGGTGCCCGGTCGCGTCTGTCGAGGTCGACTCGCTCCTCGTGGATGCGGGCGACGCACGAGTGGATGTCGGCGACGTCGCGATCGTCTTCGGCGCGGGCGACGAGGGCGAACCCACGGCCGAAGAGTGGGCGGACTGGGCAGAGACGATCGGAGACGAGATCGTCACGGGCGTCACTCCGCGCGTTCCGCGGGTGTACCTCCGCTAGAACGGACCACGACGACTGCTCGGGTGCATGTCCACCAGAACCCGGCCCGAACGCGCTCAGCCCCAGAAAAACTCAGACCCGAGCGCCTCGGCGAGCGATGATCGCCTCACGCGACCGAGCGGCATAGTCGTCCACACGCGCAAGCTCCGGCGCGTCTGGGAGATGGGCGCTCGAATCGCGTCGCCGAAGCGCCGCGAGCAGGAACCTGTCGGCCACGGCCGGGTTCATCGGCAGCAGCGAGCCGTGCAGTTGCGTGCCCACGCTCTCACCGATCCGGATGCCCTCGAACCTCTCGCCCGCGACATCCGGCGTATTGCCGCCGCCACTGACGACGACCCCGAACGGCAGCGCACCGTCCTCGAGCACCGTCGCCGCCGAATGGTTTTCGAATCCGGTCACGACGCCGTCCGATGTCTTCAGCACGACCTCGCCGACCGTGCGTGCTGCGCCGAGGATCGCCCGCGACGGGAAGATGCCCGCTCCGGCCAGGTGTTCCCCCTGCGCCGTGACGAGTTCACGACCGAGCAGCTGCCAGCCGCCGGCGATCGCGAGAAAGGGCACTCCGGATGCCGCCAGGGAGGCCAGTCGACTCGCGATGCGCACGACATCCTCATGAACGGCGCGCTGTGCGGAAAGCGGCCCGCTGCCGATGTGCACGAGATCCACCTCCGTGGGGATGTCCTCGCCCACCTGGTGTGCGTGCACGACCGTTGGAAGGCCCCGCCACGCCGCACGCGCGACGAGCGTCGTGACGTTGCCGACGTCCCCATTGATGCCGAGCTCACGTGGATACAGGTGAAGAATGCGCAGCGGTTCCATTACTCGCCGCCCTCCAGGTCGAGGAATCCCAGGTGCTTCCTGATCAGCATCATCTGCTCGTAATTCACGATCATGGTCTTCATCCCGCGCGCCGGCTTGGGCAGTGCCAGGAAGACATCGAGCGCCGCGCGCCACTCCGGCACGACCTGGCCGATGGGCAGGCCCGCGTATGTGAAGCGCGTGGCGAACTGCCAGGCCTTGGTGCCCGTGACGACGTCGACGTGGTCGAGCGACGACAGGTCGATGTCGTAGACCCAGGATGGATCCGGCGTGCCCTCGTCGACGGCAACGTAGACCTGCTCCGGCGCCTCGTCCAAATAATCCAGGTTCAGCTGGAGGCTCGGCGGGTTCTTCATCATGATGATCTCGATGTCCTCACCACGCACGTGCAGTGTTTCACCGCGCCCGTAGACCGTACGCAGCGTCGTCATCGCGCTCTGGGTCGCGGATGGCGAGAAGCGGTCACCCAGCAACTCGAGTGCGGTCGAGACGGCGCCAGCCGCATCCACCGCGTAGTGCAGCCCGCGAGAGGGCAGCGCAACGACAACCGGGGTCCCATCGATGACCAGGGTCGCCTCGCGCGCCCCGAGTTCGGAAACGGTCACCCGAGCGGGCGGCAAGGACGCCGCTCCCGCACCGGCGAAGGCCTCGACGTTTGCGAGGCCATGCGGAGACGCCTCGATGAGGGATGGAGCGACGTCGAATGACGCGATCGTCCGCGGCCCGTCGGCCAGGGCGGCGGCGACTCCGCGCAGGCTGTCGTCGTTGGCGTTGACGACAAGGAGCTTGTCGGCCGTCTGGCCGATCTTGCGCAGCATCTCGACGACACGCGCCGGCTCGAAGAAGCGGTTCAGCTGGTCGATCTGCACATTCAGCAGCAGCACGGCCTGAGGTTTGAGCGCGTGGGCAAGCGCGACCCCGTATGCCTCGTCCACCTCGATCACGCCAACATCGGCATGGATGTAACCATCGACCGATACGGAGGCGAGCATGGCGGATGCGATTCCCTGCGGCAGGTTTCCGCCGGAGGGGTTTGTGAAGACTGTCAGCCCGTGCTCACGGAGGATGCCAGCGAGCATGTTCGTGGTCGTCGACTTGCCGTTCGACCCCGAGACGAATACGAGGCCAAGTGGAAGATGGCTGACGGCCCTCTCAAGGAAGCGTGGCGCGATGGCCAGGACGACGCGTCCGGGCACGGCGGAACCCCCGCCTCGCAGTCGCAACGCCCAACGGGCAAGACGACCGGCGAGGACCGCCAGCCTGGACCGCACCCCGCCTACTCGAGGTAGTCGCGCAGCGACTGCGAGCGTGACGGGTGGCGCAGCTTGGCCATCGTCTTCGACTCGATCTGGCGGATGCGCTCACGCGTCACACCGAACGTGTCACCGATCTGGTCGAGCGTCTTCGGCATACCGTCGCCGAGACCGAAGCGCATGCGGATCACGCCCGCCTCACGTTCGGAGAGCGAGTCGAGCAGACTCTCCAACTGCTTCTGCAGCATCGTGAAGCCCACGGCATCCGCGGGAACGACGGCCTCGGTGTCTTCGATCAGGTCACCGAACTCACTGTCACCGTCCTCGCCAAGCGGGGTGTGCAGCGAAATCGGCTCGCGGCCGTACTTCTGCACCTCGATGACCTTCTCCGGGGTCATGTCGAGCTCGCGACTCAGCTCTTCCGGCGTTGGTTCGCGGCCCAGATCCTGCAGCATTTGGCGCTGCACGCGGGCAAGCTTGTTGATGACCTCGACCATGTGCACCGGGATGCGGATGGTGCGGGCCTGGTCGGCCATGGCACGTGTGATCGCCTGGCGGATCCACCACGTCGCATAGGTCGAGAACTTGAAGCCCTTGGTGTAGTCGAACTTCTCGACGGCACGGATGAGGCCCAGGTTTCCCTCCTGGATCAGGTCGAGGAACTGCATGCCACGGCCGGTGTAGCGCTTGGCAAGCGAGACCACGAGGCGAAGGTTCGCGCCGAGCAGGTGGCTCTTCGCGCGCTGGCCGTCACGGGCAACCCACTTGAGTTCGCGCTCGAGTTCCTTCGGCATGTTGGGCGTGTTCGCGAGCTTGTCCTCGGCGAACAGGCCGGCCTCGATCCGCATGGCAAGCTCGACCTCTTCGGCCGCGTTGAGGAGGGCGACCTTACCGATCTGCTTCAGGTAGTCCTTGACCGGGTCGGCCGTCGCGCCCGTGATTGCGGTCGAGTAGACCGGGATGTCGTCATCCTCGTCGACCGCTCGCAGGACGAGCGCGCCCGTGGGCAGGGGCTCGCTCGAGTCCGTGCTCGTCGTCCGCTCTTCGTCGTCCGAATCCTCGTCGTCCGCGCTGGCCTCGTCGTCCGCCGGTTCGGCCTTTGCCTCGGCGGTGTCGTCGGCCTCGAGATCGACCTCGACGGCGTCGTCGCCATCGGCCAGGTCTACCGCAGCATCCTCGTCGATGGCATCGTCCTCGTCCTCGTCAGCGGCCTTCTTGCTCGCCCGCTTCTTCGGAGCGGCCTCCGCGACGGGAGCCTTCTTTGCGACCGGCTTCTTGGCCGCAGGAGTCTTTGCATCGGTCGTCGTGACCGTAGTCTTTGTGGCGGTCTTAGCCGCAGTCTTTGTCTTGGTCGTCGACGCCGTCGCCGGGACGGCGACCTTTTCCGCTTCTGCGGCCTTTGCTGTGGTGGTTGCCATGTGAACACCTTTCGTACCAAGCGGAGGCGAGCTCGCGCTCCAAAAGCCTGGCTCAGGTTGCATTTGGACATTACTAGGACCCATGTCAAGTCCTGGGTCTCTGCGCGGCGATCAGTGATTCACCACACCCTGGATATGAACGGGTCCGATTGTTAATTATTGCACGCTTTACCTGCGCCCCCAGCCACGGCTACTGCACGCGCCGCTTCCATGCTTCGATAATTGAAACCCAGAGAGGCCCCACTTCTATTCCCTCATCCTCGGAGAGCTTGCGCCTTGTCCTGCGACGCGCTCTCAGGAGAAACAGTACGCCGATCCCAATGATGATGTACTGCAGACAGAACGCCAGCCGAAACGAATCAAGCGCATAGAGATCGGATGCCCCGCCTCCGGCGATGCGGATCGAGTTCTGGGTATCCAGCGCTACACCGATCAGGAACATCATCACAAAGCTCGCGAAGAAACCACCAACGTTGACGATCCCGTTCGCCGAGCCGAGGCTGTGCAAAGGATTGAACGTACGCGCGTAATCGAAGCCGATGACCGAACCTGGTCCCCCGACGCCCATGGCGACAAGGAGCAGCACGATCAGCCAGAGTGGCGGGACGCCCGGCCACAGCAGGACGATCGTCCAGACGATCCCGATGGCCGCGACGACACCGAGCACGATGTTGCTCCGCCGAAGCGGATACCGCGCCGTGAGCAGTCCGAGTATGGGCCCGGACACGATGCCGGCCGCCACGATGACGCTCAGTAGACCGGCGGCCAACCCCGGGTCGAGCATGAGGCCATAGACCATGAAGGGGAATCCCCACATCAGGCTGAAGACCGTGCCTGAGGATTGCGTGATGAAGTGCGACCAGAAGCCGAGCTGCGTGCCGGGACGCCGCAGGCTGATCCGAAGCTGACGGATCGAGTCGGCCAGGTTCGCCGGACGCGGTCCCTCCGTCGATCCGTGCGGTCGATCCGCGATCACCAGGACGATCCCGATAAAGGCCAGCACTGAGAGTGACGCCGCGGAGAGGAAGGCCACCGTCCAGCCGGACTCGTGCAGGATGATCGCGAACGGTACGGCGGACACCACCTGGCCGAGCTGGCCGATGTTGGCAATCCACTGCGAGAGTTGCGGAACGATCCGGCCCTCGAACCACGAACTGGTCAGCCTGATGAGCGAGGTGAAAATACCCGCGTCACCGGCCCCGACGAGGATGCGCCCGACAACGGCCACTCCGATGGTCGGTGCGAATGCCACCGTGACCTGGCCCACGATCATGAGAACCGTGCCCGCGGCCATCAGCCAGCGCGACCCGATCCGGTCGATGAGCACACCGACGGGCACCTGCATGGCCGCGTAGACGGCGAGCTGCACGACCGCGAGCGTGGCAAGCACCGAGGCCGTGCTGTGGAAACGATCGGTTGCCGCGACACCGGCAACACCGATGGTCGAGCGCTGCGTGATGGTGACCATGTACGCAAACACCCCGACGCCATAGATCAGCCAGGAGCGTCGCGAGTTCACTCCAGCAATCTTAATCGGTTGGCGTCGCCGCCCAGTGCGGTCGGCGATCGTGGGCGGCGCGGCACTCGCGCGCGGCGGAGGTTAGAGGGCCGAGCCGGGCTCGTCGTCACCGTGACGACGGAAGGCAAGGAAGTTCTCGAGTTCGGCGGCGATCTCGTCTGCCGTCGGCAGCTCCCCATCCTCATCCGTCAACGGCGAGCGAAGCGGGGTGTCCTGCATATAGCTGTCGTGCCGCTCCTCGAGTGCGCCGACCAGGCGACCCAACTCGGGGTTCGACGCGACCTGCTCGTCGATGTTGGCGATGAATTCGCGATCCTCCTGACGGAGACGATCGGTCGGGAAGATCAGGCCCGTCGCGGCGCTGACACTCTCGAGCGCGGTGACGGCAGCCGCTGGATACTCCGTATCGGCCAGGTAGTGCGGGATCAGCAACACGAATCCGGCGATCGGATACGCGAGCTGCTGCAGCCGGAATTCGACGAGGTGCAGCGCGTTGGCCGGCACCTGGGTGCGCGGCTTCCACACCGACATGGAGTCGATCAGCTCGCTGCGGTTGCCGCTCACCGTCACACCGATGGGGCGTGTGTGTGGAACCGGCATCGGGATGGCATGCACCCAGGTGACGCCCTTGACCCGGTAGCGGTCGATGAGCTGCAGCACCGCTGCGGCAAAGCGCTCCCACTGGAAGTCCGGCTCGAAACCGGTCAGCAACAGGAACGGCTGGCGGAGCTCGTCGTACGCGAGGTAGAGCTTGAGCGTCGGCGGTTGGTAGTCGGCCAGGTGGTCCTGGTCGAAGAAGATCGTGGGGCGCCTCGCCCGGTAGTCGAGCAGCACGTCGGCATCGAAGGTGGCGACATCCTCGTGATCAAGCGTGCTCAGCAGATAGCTGCCCAGTTGTGTGACGCCGGCGCCGGCATCCGCGAACCCGGTGAGTCCGGCGACAAGGTTCAACCCTTCCGGGACCTCACCGAGGTCCGGGTTGAACTCAAACAACTCGCCCGCTTCTTGCATAGTTCAACTCTAAGCGCCGTACTTTGGCGTTGACCCGGCAACCGGGCCGTCGGAGGGAACGCCGAGAGCGAACAGCTAGCATTCGAGGCATGACTGTACCCAGCATTGCGCTTTCCACCACCCCTGTCGGCGACTCGACCGCGGATGTCACGGTGATCGCCGCGACCTTCGGCGACCAGACCGTCACCCTGTTTGCGACCGACGGCTTCGAAGCTCTCGCCGAACAGCTTGTGGCCATCGGCTTCTCGGGAGGAAAGGACGAACTCGTCCGGTTGCCAGGCACGGGCGGTTCGGCAAGCGTCGCCGTGATCGGGATCGGCACCAAGCCGGACACGGATGCCCTGCGTTACGCTGCCGGCTCTGCGACGCGCCAGCTCGCCGGCGTCGCGTCGGTGGCCTTCGCGCTGCCGCTCGAGACCGACGCCGAGGTCGAGGCGGTGCTCGAGGGCGCGGCACTCGGCGCGTACGCGTACACCACGTACCGGGTCGCCTCGCTCGCGGCCGCGAAAGCGCCCGTCGGGAGCATCACCGTGCACGCGAGCGTCACCGACGCGGATGCCCTCATCGCCCGCGCAGAGGCGGTCGCGCAGGCAGTGTCGCTCGTCAAGGACCTCGTCAACACGCCGCCGTCCGACCTGTACCCGGAATCCTTCGCTGCTGCAGCGACTGAGCAGGGCGCCGGGCTCCCCGTGGACATCACCGTCTGGGACGAGAAGGCGCTCCAGACGGATGGCTTCGGCGGCATCCTCGGCGTCGGCCTCGGGTCGACACGGGGTCCGCGGCTCGTCAAGGTCAGCTACGCGCCGGCTGGTGCGGCACGGCACCTCGCCCTCGTCGGCAAGGGCATCACGTTCGACTCGGGCGGTCTCTCGCTCAAGCCGCCGACCGGAATGGTTGGCATGAAGTACGACATGACGGGTGCCGCGACCGTCCTTGCGGTCACGCTCGCCGCCGCGCGCCTCGCGCTGCCCGTGCGCCTGACCGCGTGGCTCTGCATTGCGGAGAACATGCCGTCCGGTTCCGCCGTCCGCCCGAACGACGTCCTGCGGATCCGCGGTGGTCGCACGGTCGAAGTGCTCAACACGGATGCGGAGGGCCGCCTCGTCATGGCCGACGGTCTGGTCGCGGCGAGCGAAGAGCAGCCAGACGCGATCGTCGACGTCGCCACTCTCACGGGCGCAGCGATGGTTGCGCTCGGATCACGCTATGCGGGGGTCATGGGCGACGAAACGCTCGTCCAGCAGGTCGTCAGCGCAGCAGCAGGCGCCGGTGAGCTGTTCTGGCCGATGCCCCTCCCTGGCGAGCTTCGGGCGTCACTCAATTCCGACGTCGCCGACATCGCAAACGCAAACCCCGGTAACACCGCGGGAGGCATGCTGCTCGCCGGAGTCTTCCTGCAGGAATTCGTCGGCACGGTGGGCGAGGGCGAATCCGCCGCTCGTATCCCGTGGGCACACCTCGACATTGCCGGCCCAGCGAAGGGTCCTGCATCGCCGTACGGGTTCACCGGCAAGGGGCCGACGGGGGTCACGGTGCGTGCGCTGCTCCGCTTGGCCGAGGACTTTTCCCGACAGTAGTAAGGTCGTAGAGGCGAGAAAGAGCTTGCCATTCAACGCCTGCCTCGCCGCTTGATCGCGCGGTGCAGGATCGTGTCACAAAACCTGATGTGCGAGGGAGTTACTGGGTGTCCGAGCAGAACTTTGACATTGTAGTGCTCGGCGGTGGAAGTGGAGGCTACGCGGCGGCTTTGCGCGCCAGCGAGCTTGGTTTCACCGTTGGCCTGATCGAGAAAGACAAGGTCGGCGGCACCTGCCTTCACCGTGGTTGTATCCCGACCAAGGCGCTTCTGCACGCGGCCGAGGTCGCGGATGTCTCGCGCGATTCGGCGAAGTACGGAATCAACGCCACGTTCGAAGGCGTCGATGTCGCCGGCGTGACAAGCTACCGCGAGGGCATCGTCGCGAAGAAGTACAAGGGCCTCGTCGGCCTCGTCAAGGCTCGCGGCATCACGACCATCGAGGGAGCCGGTCGCCTCATCTCCCCCACGACCGTCCAGGTCGGCGAAGACACCATCGTCGGCAAGCACGTCATCCTCGCAACGGGTTCGTACTCGCGCTCGCTCCCCGGCCTTGAGATCGGTGGCCGGGTCATCACGAGCGAGCAAGCACTCGAACTCGACTTCGTTCCGAAGAAGGTTGTCGTGCTCGGTGGCGGTGTCATCGGCGTCGAGTTCGCCAGCGTGTGGAAGTCGTTCGGCGCCGACGTCACGATCGTCGAGGCGCTGCCTCACCTCGTCCCCAATGAGGACGAGTCGATCAGCAAGTCGCTCGAGCGTGCGTTCCGTCGCCGGGGCATCGACTTCCGCCTCGGTGTGCGCTTCGCCGGTGTCACCCAGAACGAGGATGGTGTGATCGTCTCGCTCGAGAACGGGGACACCGTCGACGCAGAACTCCTGCTCGTCGCTGTCGGCCGTGGCCCGTCCACAGCGAACCTCGGCTATGAAGAGGTCGGCATCACGATGGATCGCGGGTTCGTGATCACCAACGAGCGCCTCGCCACGAACGTGCCAGGCGTCTACGCCGTCGGCGACATTGTTCCAGGCCTGCAGCTCGCCCACCGGGGTTTCCAGCAGGGAATCTTCGTCGCAGAAGAGATCGCCGGGCTCAACCCGGTCGTCATCGCGGATATCAACATCCCCAAGGTCACGTACTGCGACCCCGAGGTGGCATCCGTCGGCCTGTCAGAGGCCAAGGCCGTCGAACAGTATGGCGCGGAGAGCATCACGACCTACGACTACAGCCTCGCCGGAAACGGCAAGAGCGAGATCATCGGCACCTCCGGCTCGGTCAAGGTTGTTCGCGTGAACGATGGCCCCGTCGTCGGCGTGCACATGATCGGCGCTCGCGTCGGTGAGCTCATCGGTGAGGCCCAGCTGATCGTCAACTGGGAGGCGTACCCGGAGGACATCGCTCCTCTCATCCACGCGCACCCGACCCAGAACGAGTCGCTCGGCGAGGCTTTCCTCTACCTCGCTGGCCGGCCACTGCACACGCTCTAAGCACGGCCTTCGGGCACTACGACTGCAATAAGCTAAACAATGAGAATTGGTTTGAAGGAGAGAAGCTCATGAGCGAATCCGTCAGCCTCCCGGCACTCGGAGAGAGTGTCACGGAAGGCACGGTCACCCGTTGGCTCAAAAACGTTGGAGACCGCGTCGAGGTTGACGAACCTCTGCTCGAAGTGTCCACCGACAAGGTCGACACGGAGATTCCGTCGCCCATCGCGGGCGTGGTTGAGGCCATCCTCGTCCAGGAGGACGAGACGGTCGAGGTCGGCACTGCCCTGGTGACGATCGGTGACGGATCCGGTGCAGGCGCTGCTCCGGCAGCACCAGCCACCGAGGCGCCCGCCGTAGAAGCACCCGCAGCGCCTGCCGCCGAGGCACCAGCGGCGCCAGCACAAGCGGCGCCAGCACCGGCTGAACCAGCACCGGCGGCACCAGCCGCGGAGGTGCCATCAACCGAGGCGCCCACCGAGGCCGCAGCTCCGGCGCCTGCTCCCGCACCCGAGGCTCCTGCTCCCGCAGCGCCCGCGCCAGCTGCCGTTCCCGCCACTCCGGCGCCTGAAGCGGCCCCCGCCGCCGCACCGGCTCCCCCCGCCCCCGCCGCACCCGCCCCCGCTGCAGCAGCGCAGGCTGCACCGGAGCCCGCCGCTCCCCGCTCCGGCTCGCACGCGAGCAATACCGGTTACGTCACCCCGATCGTTCGCAAGCTGGCGAACGAGCAGGGTGTCGACCTGGCCAGTGTCACCGGAACCGGAGTGGGCGGTCGCATCCGCAAGCAGGACATCCTCAGCGCCCAGGGTCCAGCCGAAGCTGCTGCTGCTCCGGCCGCGGCACCCATCGCCGAGGTCTCCCCGCTCCGCGGGACGACCCAGCCCATGTCGCGCCTGCGCAAGGTCATCGCCGAGCGTGCGGTGGCCTCGATGCAGAGTTCGGCTCAGCTCACCTCGGTGGTCGAGGTCGACGTCACCCGGGTGGCGACCTTCCGCGACAAGGTCAAGGCAGACTTCCAAGCCAAGACCGGCGTCAAGCTGTCCTTCCTGCCGTTCTTCGCTCTGGCGGCGACCGAGGCGCTGAAGAGCTATCCGATCATCAATGCGACGATCGACGGCGATTCCATCGTCTACCCGGACCACGAAAACCTCTCGATCGCGGTCGACACCGAGCGTGGCCTGCTCACGCCCGTGGTGCGCGATGCCGGGTCGCTCGATCTCGCCGGCTTCGCCCGTGAGATCGCGGATCTCGCCGAACGCACGCGAGAGAACAAGCTCAAGCCAGACGAGCTTGCCGGTGGCACCTTCACGCTGACGAACACGGGTTCGCGCGGCGCGCTCTTTGATACGCCCATCGTGTTCCTGCCGCAGGTCGCTATCCTCGGAACCGGTGTGGTGACGAAGAAGCCCGTCGTCGTCTCGGTCGATGGTTCCGATGCCATTGCCATTCGTTCAACGGTCTATCTCGCGCTTTCGTACGATCACCGCATCGTGGACGGTGCGGACGCCGCTCGCTTCCTCGGCACCGTCAAGAACCGCCTCGAAGGCGGCGCATTCGACGCGAACCTCGGAATCTAGCGCACCTCAGAAGCTAATACTCGAAGATTTCGCGTAACCGCCAGCCGGCCTCGCCCTTGATCACAAGGACCGAGGCCGGTTTGCTGTTTTCCGGCGCCGCACGTGCACCACTCTCGCCGACAGGCGGTGCGAGCTCTATCAGGGCCGAGTCACCCGTCCGTTCGATGAGGGATGCCTGGTACCTGGCGTAGTCGGGACCGGCGTGCGCCGTCGCGCCGCCGCGGGCGCGAGCGACCGCAGACTGGTCGGCATCCAGTGCAGCCGATCCGAGCTGGTCCGCGCCCTCCAGGCAGGCGAGCGAACCGGCCGCGAGGCACCGTGCACGCTCGACGAACAACGCGCCCGTCGCGGCGACCGGGTCGTCAGCGAGGATCGGATCGCGGTCGGAAGCGGGCTGATCAGGTGAACCGCGCGCTGCGCTCGGCTGCGATATCGCTGGCGCCGTCGCGGCCGCCCGTGGCGACGATGGAGGCGAACCCGCCATCGATCCCGGCGAACCCGCCGTCGATCGCGACGTCGATCCCTGCGGGGCCGGCGAACCTCGGGCGGACCCGGTATCGAGCGAGTCGGCACGCCCGCTCGGAAGCCCCATCAGAGCCAGTACGACCAGCCCGGCCGAGAGGCCCCCGGCGAACCAGAGCAGCCGGCGTCGTGGGCGCATACGCGCGGCGAGCGTGCCCAGAACCAGCCTCAACGGATGCCCATCGATCGCCGCGTGCGCGACGTCGAAGAGCGTCGTGGCCTGCGAACCACGAGGCGGTGCTGGTACGAGCCGATCAGGCGACACACGTGACCGGGTCCGCAGGCGTACCGGAACGGCCTGTGCGATTCGGAAGATGAGCTCCTCAAGCTCCCCTGGCTCCCGACTCCGGATGTGCCCGGCCTGTACCGCAGCGAGCCACTCGCCCACGGCTTCGACAGCCTCATCGCGCCCCTCCCTCTCCACACGCGACAGGACAGCGCCGGCGACGATCTCGAGCCGACCGTAATCCGCAGCAATGGATGCCTCCCCCGCCGTGACCGCGTAGCCAAGGCCGATCAGCACGGGGCGACCGGTCTCGGCAAACATGACTGTCGCAAGGGTGAGACGCCCGTGCGCGAACCCGGCTTCATGAAGGTCCTCGAGCCCCCGCGCAATCGAGGCCAGGATCGTCACCGCCTCGCCCGCTCTCACGGATGTGCGTTCCCGCAGGAGGGCCGCCAGCGAACCGCCCGAGAGCCGCTCCAGCACGAGGCATCGTGGCTCCCCTGTGCCCGCGGCGACGTCAATCAAGCGCTCGACATGCGGTGATCGTGCGGCGCTCAGTGCTGCTACCTCGGTCGCAATGCTGTCATTGTCCACATCGGCCCCGAATACCTTGAGCGCCGCGCAGCTATCGGCGTCATCATCGCCCAGCGACCGCCCGAGGAAGACCACCGCCCGCTCGCCCGCCCCGAGTCTTCTCACGACGCGGT
>JAUZGC010000144.1 GCA_030840105.1 Microbacteriaceae bacterium | reverse complement strand
GTCGGGCTGACAGGATTTGAACCTGCGACCCCTTGACCCCCAGTCAAGTGCGCTACCAAGCTGCGCCACAGCCCGTTGCCGTTGAAGACAACTTGTCCATATTAGCGTGTCCGCGGGAGGTACGTGGACGCTTAGACGACCCCTGAGGTGCCGAGCAGGGTGCCGATTGCGTACGTTGCAGCGAGCGCGAGTGCTCCACCGACGACCACGCGGATCATCGCGCGCGGGCGCGAGCTGCCACCGATGTATGCGGCGAGTGCGCCGGTGCCGGCGAGAGCGACAAGCACGACCAGGAAAGTGAGCGGAACGCGCCACCCATCCTGGAGCACCAGGATTGCGATGAGCGGCAGGATTCCACCGACGGTGAACGCGATGGCGGATGCGAACGCCGCGTGCCACGGGCTGACAACGTCGGTCGGGTCGATGTTGAGTTCGGCGGCCAGGTGAGCGCCGAGAGCGTCGTGCTCGGTCAGCTCGATCGCGACCTGCTTCGCGGTCTGCGGCGAGAGGCCCTTGGCCTGGTAGATCCCGGCAAGCTCCTCGAGCTCCTGCTCCGGCATCTCGGCCAGTTCGCGGGTCTCCTTCACGATCATCGCGTGCTCGCTGTCGCGCTGGCTGCTCACCGAGACGTACTCGCCGAGTGCCATCGAGACCGCACCACCGACGAGGGCGGCAAGACCGGCGGTGAGGATGGCTGCAAAGCTGGCGGTAGCGCCAGCAACACCGACGACGATCGCCGCGACGGACACGATGCCGTCGTTAGCGCCGAGCACCCCGGCCCGCAGCCAGTTAAGCTTCTGCGCCACTCCCTCGCGGTGCGGCTCCGCGGTGTGCGAACCAGGGAGGTCGTCTGCTGCTGCTTCTTTTGAACTCATAAAAACAACTAAAGCACTTTGGGTGCGATTTAGCATGGAAGGCAAGCCTAAGCAAACTCATAGCCCGGGGCCGGGATGGCCCGGGACAGGGTCGCGACCCTAGTGCTGGCCGAGCCGCTTGCGCAGCCAGTCGATGCGCGCCTGCAGTTGTGTCACGCTCGCCTGCGGCACCGCCGGGCCACCGCACACCCGCCGCAACTCGGCGTGCACGAGGCCGTGCGGCTCCCCCGAATTCTTCGAGTAGAGGCCGACGAGACTGTTGAGCAGGCTGCGCTGCTCCTTGAGCGTGCGGTACAGCGCAGCGGGCGGATGCGCGGCGCCATCCGCATGGCTGGTTC
This sequence comes from Microbacteriaceae bacterium, assembly GCA_030840105.1. Taxonomy (GTDB): domain Bacteria; phylum Actinomycetota; class Actinomycetes; order Actinomycetales; family Microbacteriaceae; genus JAUZGC01. The sequence continues at coordinate 3,380 of JAUZGC010000144.1, read as the reverse complement.
CCTCGGGGCGGCCAGACGTGCGCCTGGCCTGCCTGGCCTGGCGCTGGCGCAGCAGTTCGTGCACCTGCTCGGGTTCGAGAATGCCGGGGAGTCCGATGAAGTCGTGCTCCTCGTCGCTGCCCGGTTCCGCGTATGCGCCGAACTCCGCGCCGTCGTACATGACGCGGTCGAAGTTCGCCTCCGAGGCGAGCGCTTCGAATGTGAAGAGCTCCCCCAGGGAATTCGACGCCTTGCCCTCCCGGTTGGCCTCGCCCATCATGGCGTCTTCCGGGTTGTAGAGGTCGCCCTCCTCGCCCTCCTTCGACACGCGGTCGAGGGCGTGGTCGCGTTCGAGCTCGAGCTGGCTGGCCAGGCTCATCAGGCCAGGCACGTTCGGCAGGAAGATCGACGCCGTCTCACCACGGCGCCGCGCACGCACGAACCGGCCGACCGCCTGCGCGAAGAACAGCGGGGTGGATGCGCTCGTCGCGTACACTCCGACGGCCAGGCGCGGGACATCCACACCCTCCGACACCATGCGCACCGCCACCATCCAGCGCGTCGTGGCGTTCGAAAACGCCTCGATCCGCTCGCTCGCCTCCTTCTCATCGGAGAGCACAACCGTGACGGGCTCGCCGGTGATCTCCTTCAGCTGCGCCGCATAGGCGCGCGCCGTGGACTGGTCGGTGGCGATAACCAGGCCACCGGCATCCGGAATCGATTGCCGCACCTCGGTCAGCCGCCGGTTGGCGGCGTTCAGGACGGCCGGGATCCACTCGCCCGTTGGTTCGAGCGCTGTGCGCCAGGCCTGGGCCGTGATGTCCTTGGTGTTGCCCTCGCCGAGCCTCGCCTCCATCTCCTCGCCGGCCTTGGTGCGCCAGCGCATGTGGCCCGCGTAGACCATGAAGATGACGGGGCGGACGACACCGTCGGCCAGCGCGCGTCCGTATCCGTAGTTGTAGTCGGTCAGCGAGGTGCGGATGCCCTGCTCGCTGGGCAGATACGTCACGAACGGGATCGGCGAGGTGTCGGAGCGGAACGGCGTGCCGGTCAGCGACAGTCGCCGCGTGGCCGTCTCGAACGCTTCGCGGATGCCGTCGCCCCAGCTGAGCGCGTCCCCGCCGTGGTGCACCTCGTCAAGGATCACGAGGGTGCGACGCGACTCGGTGATCTCACGGTGCAGGCTGGGCCGCATAGCCACCTGGGCGTAGGTGACGGCAACGCCGCGATAGTGCCCGCCGTAGCGGCCGTCGCCGTTCTTGAACATCGGATCCAGGCGGATGCCCACCCGCTCGGCCGCGTCCGCCCACTGCCGTTTGAGGTGTTCGGTGGGCGCGACCACCGTGACGCGCTCGATCACCCGGCGCGCGAGCAACTCGGTCGCGAGGCGCAGCGCGAAGGTGGTCTTGCCTGCTCCCGGCGTCGCGGCGGCAAGGAAGTCACGCGGCTCGTGTACGAAGTAGGCGTCGAGCGCCTCGGCCTGCCAGGCACGCAGCCGGCTCGCTGTACCCCAGGCGGCACGATCGGGAAAGGACGGCGACAGGTGCTCCGCCGCGAAGGTACCAACCGGCGCACCCGCGCGTGCGGGTGTTTCGGGCAAAGACGGAGTATCCACTTGAATCCAATGTACCGGCAGCGCCTGACAGGACCGCGCACCCCCGGTTCGGGGGATTTGACGCGAGGGGCAGAATAGAAGAATGGCCCAGCCTCTGCATCCCTGGTCGCGATACGTCGCGATCGGAGACTCCTTCACGGAGGGCATTGGCGACCCCGAACCACTCAGCCCAGGCGGTCATCGCGGTTGGGCCGATCGGGTGGCCGAGGTGCTCAGCCAGCAGACGGAAGACTTCGCTTACGCCAATCTCGCGGTGCGCGGCAAGCTGATGAGGCAGATCGTCGAGGAGCAGGTGGAACCAGCCCTGTTGCTCCGGCCGGATCTCGTCACGATCTCTGCGGGTGGGAACGACGTGATCCGTCCGGGGACGGATCCGGATGAGATTGCGCGCTCATTCGACTCCGCGATCGAGCGGTTGAGCTCAGAAGGCGCAACGGTCGTGATCTTCACGGGTGCCGACGTCGGCTTCTCCCCGGTCTTTCGCAACATCCGAGGCAAGGTCGCCATTTACAACGAGAACCTCCGGGCGATCGCCGCGAAGTACGACTGCATCGTCGCCGACATGTGGTCGCTCACGGCGCTTCAGGACGTGCGGATGTGGGCACCAGACCGACTGCACCTGAATTCGCTGGGCCACCACACGGTCGCTCGAATGGTGCTTGAGGCGCTCAACGTCGAGAGCGACCTGCAGCCGCTCGAGCCGGAGCCGCTCCCGGTTCGGAGCTGGCGCCAGGCGCGCGCCGAGGATCTTTCCTGGGCGCGCGAGTACCTCGTGCCCTGGGTGATCCGTCGCATCCGGCACCAGTCATCCGGTGATCACGTGCAGCCGAAGCGCCCCGAAGCAGTTCCGTTCGGCTGGCCGGAAGACTAGTCGCGTCGACCGAAACGGCGTGCGTGCTCGCTACTCGGCCGACGCAAGGCAGCTAGCCGCCCGGGTGGGCGACACGCCACCAGAAGCCGGGATCCTTCAGGGTCGTCTTCAGGGTCAACGGCGTGGTCACCGTCTTCGAGCCCTGGGTGAACGTCACCGATCCGACCGTGTCACCGGCCAGGCCGAGCTGCACCGGTTGCGTCGCGACCGACGCCGTGATGGGCGTGTCGGACCAGACGAGCATGGTGGTCGCCGCCTTCGCCACGAGTTTCGACGTCGCCCCCCACTTGGTGGTGTACGTGCCGAACACCTGGCCGGGCTGGGTGAGATCCACCTGGTGGAAACCGGTCTTGATCGAGTCGATCAGGGCGCTCACCGAGGCGAAGAGTGCATCCTTCGTCGGTGCACCCACCACGACGCCGAGGATGGTGATCGGTTGGGATCCCACGACGGCGTTGGCCGAGAACATGAGGCAGTAGCCGGCTTGGGTGGTGGTCCCCGTCTTGATGCCGTCGACGCCGTCGGTGCCGAGGAGCTCATTCGTGTTCTGGATCGTACCGGCGCTGGGAACGGTGTCCTGCGTCGTGGAGACGATCGAGGCGAGCGTCGAGTTGTCGCGCACCATCTTGCCGATCTCGATGAGGTCGGAGGTCGTGCTCACGCTCTGGGGGTCGAAGCCACTCGCGTCTGCGACATGCGTACCCGTGAGCTGGTGGCTGGCCAGCCAGGCGTTGGCGGCGGCGAGGTAGGCGGTCATCGATCCGTATGCCCAGTTCGCGAGTGAAATGGCGTAGTTGTTGGCCGACGGCACGAGCATGGCCTCGAGCGCCTGCTTCTCGGTCAGGGTTGTGCCTGCCACGACGGGTGCCCAGGATCCGCCGAGCGACACGACCTGGTTGAGGATGCTGACATCGG
>JAUZGC010000131.1 GCA_030840105.1 Microbacteriaceae bacterium | reverse complement strand
CGGCGTACTTCGACGCCGTGGGCGCCGAGATCATGGGAGCGGGGATGTTCGGGCTCCATGCCTTTCCGGACGACCCGGACTGGCGCGGGTGGTGGGGCGAGGAGCCGCCGTTCCGCGTTCCCGTGCTCGTCCTGACGCACCGGGAGCGGCCGGCCATCGACTTCGCCAACGGCACGCGCTTCGAGTTCCTCGACGCCACGCCCGAGGACGCGCTGGCTCTCGCCCGGGAGTATGCCGGCGGCGGCGACATCCGGGTCGGCGGGGGAGCGAGCGTCGCGCGTGACTTCCTGCGGGCCGGTCTCGTCGATCGGCTGCATGTCGCGATCACCCCGATCGTCCTCGGTCGGGGCGTGCGGCTCTGGGATGATCTGCAAGCGCTCGATCGCGACTACACCGTCACGTCCGAGGTGGCGGAGAGCGGCGTCATCCACGTCACGTTCGCACGCTGAGATCCGCCGTCCGTCGCACCGCCGGTCGACTACGGATCAATACGTCGGGGGTTCGAACCCTTCTCACGGTTGTCAGCGTAGTGGGCCACGCCGCCCAACGACCGCGGCGAAGACGGCATGAAGCAGCGGGAGCGCAGACAGGCCCATGAGGACCGTTCCGAACACGACATCCTCGACACGAAGCAGGATGCCGCCGATCAACAGAGTGCCGAAGAGGACCGCCGAGATAATCCTCCGTCCAGTTCGTTCGAGGCTGCTGACGCGGCGCTCGAGCCGAGGGCTCTGCGCCGAGATAGTGCCGTCCTCAATGCGCGTCGTGAGGTCGTCGAGCCGCTCCGGCAATCGGGCGATGACCCCGGCGATCGTCCACGCCTGCCTGGCGACATCCATCACCAGGTTCCCGCCCTCGGCCCGGATCAGCTGGGCGGAGTAAGGCTCGACGGCATTCCAGATGTTGAAGGCAGGGTCGAGCGAGCTGCACATCCCCGACGTCAGCGACATCGCGCGGACGATCAGGAAGAAGTTCTCGGGTAGCTGAAACGGCAGCGATCGCACGACATCACCGAACTCGACGGCAAATGCGCGGAACTCGCGTGGCTCGACCTTCTGCAACTCGGCGAAACCCATCCCGCCGAAACGGGCGAACAGCTTCGTCATTGCGCGCTCGAGCTCGGCGGTTTCAGCGGATGGAAGGAGCCCGCCCACCTCGCGAATGCCATCCACCATTCCTTTGCCGTCGCGCGATGCGGCGGCGATGAGAAGCTTCCGGAGACCATGACGCAGGTCGTCGGACACCTCACCCATCATCCCGAAGTCGACGAACGTGAACTTCCAGGCCCGGCCGGCCGATTCCGCGCCGCCGCCGTCACCAGCGCCGCCGTCACCACCGCCGCCGTCACCACCAGCGCCCAGCGGGGTGACGAAAATATTGCCGGGGTGCGGGTCGGCGTGGAAGTAGCCATGAATGAAAAGCTGGTCGAACATGACAGCCGCGAACTCGTTGGCGACTTCAGACGGCTCGATGCCGGCTGCTCGCAGCCCTTCGACATCATTGATCTTGATGGCGGTCACGTCCTGCAGGGTCAGTACCCGCCGCGTCGTGCGCTCCCACACCAGGTCGTGAACGCTCACCCGGGGGTCGCCCGCGAAGTCCTGGGCGAAATGCTCGGCATTCGCCGCTTCGTGCACGTAGTCGATCTCCTCGAGGCTCGTCGAGGCAAACTCCTCGACGAGGGCGGGCAGGTCGACTCGATCCGAGACGAGGCGCACGTGGCTGAGCCAGCGGGCGACACGGCGGAGAGCACTGAGGTCGACATCGATGATCTTGTCGATGCCGGGCCGTTGAATCTTCACGACGACCTCGAGAAGTCCTGTTTCGGCGGCATCGTCTTCGGAGAGCCGCGCGCGGTGGACCTGACCGAGGGATGCCGCCGCAACGGGCGTTGGATCGATGAAGGAGAACGCGCGCTCGAGCGTTACTCCCAACTCGGCTTCGGCGAGGGCTCGGATCGCCGGAAACGGCACGGGCGGAACTTCGTCCTGCAGGCCCTCGAGCTCCTTCGTGATCTCCGGCGGTAGCACGTCCAGCCGGGACGACATGAACTGGCCGACCTTGATCATGAGGCCTCCCAGGTCGACCGCGAGCACGTGGAAGTGCTGCGCTATGCGCCGCAACCGGGCAGACCTGCTACGCGCTGCGAGCCGCCCGAGCCCGACCCGAGGGAGGAATAACTCGAACCACCACGTCTGCAGCAGATAGCGGGCGGCGAACCGCATGATCCTGCGATAGCGGACGCGCATGCTCCCGACGTCGGTCATCTACGTAGTTTGCTTGACCCGACGTGTCGTGGGCACTCCGTTACTCCTGAGCGAGGATGGCGTAGAGCTTGCGACGCGCCTCGTCAAGCACGGCCACAGCCTGCTTCACTTGCTCCGGGGTGCCGGAGTGTCCTACCTGTGCGGCTGCCCGAGCCAGGTCGATGCCGGCCCTCGGCAGCGCGGTCGCCCGCGCGCCGTCCCGAGCGCTCTGCGCCTCCCACGGCGCGGGCTGGTCTGCCGCTGCCTCTGCTACCCGCCGCCCCTCGTCCGTGAGGGAATAGATCTTGCGGCCGTTGGACTCAGTGGCGCTGATCAACCCCTCGTCCGTGAGCAGCTGAAGGGTTGGATAGACCGAACCGGGACTCGGCTTCCACGCGCCGCCACTGCGTTCCTCGATCTCCTGAATGATCTGGTA
>JAUZGC010000102.1 GCA_030840105.1 Microbacteriaceae bacterium | reverse complement strand
CGGCAGGATGCTCTCGAGCGCCTCCGGCTGGATCGCGGAGAATGGCGGCTGCAGGGTGTCGACATGCCCCACCGCCTCCGCAACCGCAAGCTGGGCGGCGTCGTGGTTGGACAGCCCGATTGCCCGCACCTTGCCCTCGGCCTTGAGGTCGACGAACGTCTGCCAGACCTCGGCGAGCGGGGTGCCATCCTCGGCGGGCCAGTGCATCTGGTAAAGATCGATGCGCTCGACGCCGAGCCGCGTCAGCGAGGCATCCACTTCACGACGGAGTGACGCGGGAGAACCGTTGCGCGTCGGCATCTGCGAACGGTCATTCTCGTCCCAGACCAGACCACCCTTGGTGAAAACGAACGGACGGTCGGCATCCGAGAAATCACGGAGCGCGCGAGCGACGACTTCTTCGGAGTGACCGAGGCCATAGATGGCGGCCGTGTCGACCCAGTTGATCCCCGACTCGACGGCATGACGGATCGCAGAGATCGAGTCCGCGTCATCCTGGGCGCCCCATGCGAAAGCCCAGTCCCCTCCGCCAACGGCCCAGGCGCCGAATCCGACTCGCGTGATGTCCATTCCGGTACGGCCAAGTGGTACCAGGGGCAGATCTGTCGTCATGAATAGTCCTCTCGTGGGTGTCTTTCGATGCTATGTCGGGGTCGCATCACGCGTCCAAGAGGCGAAAGTGCTCCGATTCATAACGAGAGTGGATGAATCGCGAGGCTAGCTCGCGGCGGTCGCCACGGCGGGCGTCCTGCCGGGTATCCGGAACGCGTACAGGGACGTCACGAGCAGCAGCGCGGCACCCACGGCGAACGCAGCAGGGAACGAGACGGTGTCGGCGAGGAAACCGGCGACGAGCGGACCGATGATGGCGCCGAAGTCGGAAAACATCGAGAACACCGCGACGGGCCGGCCGCCGGCCGACCCGGCCGCGTCTCCCACCGACGCCGCCGGTGCGGTTCCCATGAACGCCGATGCGATCCCGTACACGCACAGCAGCGCCGTGAGCATCCAGATATTTGTCGTGAATGAGACTGCGACGATGGCGACCGCGGCCACGGCGAACGCCGCGATGATTGCCGGTTTCCGACCGACCGTATCGACGAATCGGGCAGCCGGGGCCAGCGCAAGTGTCTGGGCGACGGCCGAGGCGGCGAAGGCGATGCCTGTCCAGGAGCTCGGCCCCTTCAGTACCTCGACGACGAGCACCGGGACGAGGGCGCTGCGAACACCGAGCGAGGTCCACCCCTGCGCGAAGTTGGCGAGGCACGCTGCGCGGAACCGGGGATCACGGATGACCGTGCGAAACGGCGTGTGCACGACGGCTTTGCCCGCCTGATCGGAGGCACCACGGCTGGCTGGGCGCAGCAGCACGAGGCCGATCAGGCCAGCCACGGTGAGCGTCCCTGCGTAGAAGAAGAACGGCGCGGTGAGCGAGATCGTCGCAAGGATGCCGCCAAGTGCCGGACCCGCCATGCCTCCGATGAGAAAGCCGCCCTGGTAGAAGCCGATCGAGCGCGCACGGACGGATGCCGATGTCGAGCCGAGCAGGAGTGTCATGGCCGAGACGCTGAACATCGCCGAGCCGACGCCACCGATGCCGCGCAGCACGATGAGCTCCGGGTAGTTCTGGGCGACACCGACCAGCCCACTCGAGACCGCGACGATCCCGATTCCGATCGCCAGGATCGTTCGCGCACCGCCGCGATCGATCAGGCGGCCGCAGAACGGGCTCGCGACGAAGCGCACAAGTGCGAATGCGGAGATGACCGCACCCACCTCTGCGTTGCCGACGCCGAAACTCCGCACGAAGACGGGGAGCACCGGCACGACGACACCGAAGCCCACCATGACGAAGAAGGCGATCACGCCCAGTACGACGACTTCGCGCGAGAGCCGGGGCTTTCTGGTCGAAGGCGAACTCGTGGCGCCGGGTTCAGGGTGGGCGTCGTGCATGTCCCCCAGCGTATGGCGTCGGTGGGCGACATCCGACTCCCCCGATCAGCCCATCACTTGCGTAACCCCGGAGACGACGACGCCGACCGCGCCTTTCGCGATCGCGGATTCGGCGGCGGTCCTGGTCGGCGCCACGTGACCGATGATGGGCTTTCCGTAGCGTCTGAGGGTTCTCCACGCCGAGGTCGCTCCGTCGTAGTCCAGCCCCAGGAGGTTCCAGTTCCCCTGCGTCGAGGGCAGCAGTACATCGTTGGCGGAAATCTCGGACGCGTAGTAGTACCCCCACGTCGTGTACCCGCGGCTCGCAGCGACGGCGGCCCACTCGACACCGGTGCAGTACGCCTTGGCGATGAACGTCTGCGGCGGCTTTGCGACGGCCGCATCCATGATGTCCAGAAGCTCAGGATAGTAGACCGGCAACGCCCATTTCGGGTCGACGAAGATCGTATGCGTCGTGCCGTATGCCTTCGCAAGGTCGCGAAATGTCATGTACGGTCGCCGCGGCTGGTGCGGATCATCCGTTGCTGCAGCGGTGATGGTGTACCGTTGCACCTCCGCCCAGGTGTGCTCGGCGGCGACGAATCCTCTCGTTCCCGAGGTGCGGTCGAGAGTCCTGTCGTGCAGGCCGAACCACACCCCATCGGATGTCCGGGCGAGCGATACTTCGAGCGCGTCGATCCCCTTCCGAACAGAGTTCCGATATGCCTCCATTGACATCTCCGGCCAATTGCGCGATCCGCCGCGGTGAGCGACGTAGAACGGGCGAGCCGCCAGCAGTGGCTCGACAAGCTTCCCGGTCGGCCCTTCCACCAGCGCCGCGATCGCCGGCACGCCGACCGCGGCGAGAGCCGCAATTCCTGCCGCCGCGCCGACGAGCGCACGCCGGGAGAGTCCATGGGCCGTCGGTGCCGACCCGTCAGACGAGCTGGAGCTGGGTTCACGCATGATTCATTATTTGATGAGCGCGAATCTACTCGTAATCTCTCTGCGTGAACGGCTCGCGTGCGGTGGGCGTCCTATAGCGCAGCCTCGAGAGCGATCGCGAATGCGCGGTACCCAACGGCATTCGGATGGAACGCCTCCAACCCGGTGAAGCCGATCCACGGGTCGATGCTGCCGATGCCGTGGTGCGCGAATGCCGCGCTGACATCGACGTAATGGATGTCCGCTCCGGCTGCCTGTGCCTGCGCGACAACTCCAGCGATCGTGGCATTCAAGGCCGTCGTTGCGGAGTTGATTGTGGAAATCGTCGCAAAGTTGGGGTCTGTTGTAGCCGGAGTCTCGAACAGATAAGGGTAGCCCGTGACGAGGATCCGTGCGCGCGGAGCGGCGAACGCGATGTCGGCATACGTGGTTGCGAGTCGACTCGCCAGCACACCGGAGCCCAGCACGGCGGACGCAGCCGAAATCGCCGCCTGGCAATCAACCGGGACGGGAGCCGTACATGCGGCCGCAACGGCGTCGACATTCAAATCGTTGCCGCCAACGGTCAGTGTGACCAGGGTCGTCCCGCGGTTCAGATCCGACAGTTGGGTGCCGACAACTGCCTCGGTTGTAGCACCGCGACAGCTGGCATTGCGCAACAGGTTGGTCCCCTTGGTGGAGTCGAGCACGGCAGGATAACCGTTCGTGCTCTGCAGGCAGTCGTTCAGGTAAGGACCAGCGCCCTGGCCGGCCGCGTAGGAGTCGCCCAGAGCGACAAACTTGTTGATGGGTGCCGCCGGGGCAGCAGTCGCGGGCAGCGCGCCCGCAGCAATCAGGCCGGAGGCGGCCAGGAGGATGACGCCGAGGCTTGAGAGGAAGCGGGTGCGAGTGATCATCGCCCGAATCTACTCGTAATATCCCCCGGTGGGAATGGCGCGCTAAGGTTAGCCCGACTGACCGGGTAGCGGGAGCCGGAACGCCGTCGCCATCGATGGGGCGGATGCTGCATTGAACAGGTGCGGCACACCGGCCACGTCCTCATACAGCCGCGTCAGCGAGTAGTGCGTCAACGGCGATGTGACCACATGGGCTTGCTGGCTCGGATGGATGACGACGGTCAGCACGGTGTTGTTGGCCGAACTGTCGTCTTCATCCGCGGTAAGAACGATCGCGAGATGACCCGACTTCCAGTCCGGGCCCGCGAAGATCTTGGTCATCCAGCCCCTGAACCAGGCATCGGCCGTGCCGAGCGAGCAATTGTGCGCGTCATTACAGAGATTCGGAACGACCATGCCCACGTTCGGCAGGCTGCCGCTCGTGATCGCTGCGCCGAGCTGAGTGGCGGGGACGTCATACTTCAAGCACTCAGCCCGCTCCGTCGAGTAGTAGGCCCAGGGGTTGTGCTTGACCGCGTAATTCGAGCCGCCGTTCGACGTGGCGCAGTTGCCCGGCATCCCATCGGCGTAGACGGCAGCCGACTTGCCCGCGGCGATCGCCTGGCCGAAGACCGAAGCCCCACCCAGCGGATGAGCGGAAGGGCCATTGTCATCCGTGATCCCATACGTCTGCCCGCCGGTGATGGCCACATAGTTCGGCAGCGATGGATGCCGGATGGCCGTGTAATGCGTGGCGTAACCGTACTGCTGTGCCAGGCCGAACGCATACGGCATCCCGGCCTGCATCTCAGCAAGCGTGTGGTTCTCCTCGACGAAGACCAGGACCTTCGTGACAGCCGAACTCGCCGGCGTGGGCGACTCCTGAACCGGCGCCGCCACGGTGGTTGATGGCTGTGCCGAGCTGGATGCGGTCACCGCCGGATTCGTGGTGGCGGCGCATCCGGTCAGTGTCAGCGC
>JAUZGC010000098.1 GCA_030840105.1 Microbacteriaceae bacterium | reverse complement strand
ACACCTGCCCGACCATGAGGTCGACAAAACGGCGACCGGAGTCGACGGCACTGCCGTCGTTGTTGGTCCAGATGCGAAGAGTTGGATCACTGACCGGAAGAGCAGCGGCGAATGGGTCCAGACGATCAGCCGCAGGCTGCATATACCGTGTGTGGAATGCACCAGCGACCTGCAGCGAAATAACGCGAGCGCGCTCCGGTGGATTCGCGGCCAGAGCAGCCAGAGCATCGATCGCACCGGCGACCACGACCTGACCTCCACCGTTGTAATTGGCGGGGGATAGCCCAAGGCCATCGAGCCGAGCCAGGAGTTCGGCTTCGTCGGCACCAATCACAGCACTCATGCTCGTCGGTTCGAGCGCAGCCGCCTCGGCCATCGCCGCACCGCGTTCGCGAACAAAGCTGACAGCATCCGTCTCGCTCAGGATGCCTGCCCCAGCTGCAGCAGTAACCTCACCAACCGAGTGGCCGGCAATGCCGCCGATGCGCTCACGACGTCCATCGGCGAGAAGAGCCGAAAGCGTAAGAAGACCTGCAGCCACGATAAGTGGCTGCGCGACAGCGGTGTCGCGAATCGTGTCGGCATCGCTTGTGGTGCCGTGCGCGAGGAGGTCGATACCAACCGCATCGGATATACCAGCCAGCTGGTCGCGAAATCGGGATTCGGCAACCCAAGGAGCGAGGAACCCGGGAGTCTGCGAGCCCTGACCAGGGCAGACGATGACAATCACGGTACTTAGTCTGCCAATCGATTGGTGAGGGGCTGTGTCGATCCACTACCAAGTATCGCAGGATCGTTTGTTGGTGTTGAACAGTTGGGACGCGCGTTATCCGCGTCGAGGTGGCGCATCCGGCTCGCTGATCGAACCGACAATGAGTGCTGCTTGAAGGATGAGCGCTTCGCGCGCACCCGTTGCATCCCAGCCGATGACATCCGTCACTCGCTTGAGTCGATAACGAACGGTATTCGGGTGCACAAACAGCTCGCGGGCAGTTGCTTCGAGAGAACGTCCGTTGTCCAGGTAGCACCAGAGCGTCGTGAGCAGCTCGGTCGAGTGCGACTGCAGGGGACGATAGATCCGCTGGATCAGCGTTGCACGCGCAAGCCCATCACCGGCAAGAGCGCGCTCGGGAAGAAGATCATCGGCGTGAACCGGACGCGGGCAGTTGCGCCACGCCTTCGCAACAGCAAAACCAGCGAGAGCCGCCTTCGCGCTCTTGGACGCATCAACAAGCGACGGCACCTCGTGGCCAAGGACCAGATAGCCTGACCCGAATCCCGGCTCGAGTTGCGTCGCGATCTCCATGAAACTCACAAGAGGCGTCGCGCCAATCGCATCATCGGGTGTCGACGTACTGGGCCACGCTCGCCCGATGACGAGAACCAGCCGACTGCCCTGGACACCGATGAGCACATCAGCAGACATATGCCTGGCCGTTCGACGCAACTGGTCGACATCGAGCATCTTCGGTGCAGTGCCGACAAGAACGCTCACCTCGCCGTGGCCGTGCCAACCGAGAGCAGCAATCCGGCTCGGCAGCTCGTCATCATATTCACCGGTGAGGATCGAGTCGACAACGAGTGCTTCGAGCCGGGCATCCCAGAGCCCGCGGGCTTCAGCAGCGCGTGCGTAGACATCCGCAGCACCGAAAGCAATTTCACGCGAATACAGCAGAATCGCCTCGCGCAGCAGTTCGCCACCGTCGTTGACGCGCTCCTCGACCACTTCGACAGTGACCTTGATGAGCTGGAGCGTCTGCTGCAGGCTCACCGAACGCAGGAGTTCCCGCGGTGCCGCACCGAAGACATCCGCGGCGATCCACGGCGTCGAACGAGGATCGTCGAACCAGGAGATGAACGACGAAATGCCCGCCTGCGCAACCAGCCCCACCGCGGACCGCCGCCCTGGCGGCATATCGCCATACCAGGGCAGCGTGTCCTCGAGGCGCTTCAGCGTGGCCGTCGCGAGCTCGCCGGAAATCTTACGAAGCCAGGCGAGCGTTTCCTCTTTGGTTTTCGGCACGGTCGGTCGTCGTTAGCTCTCGCCGCCGAACGAACCCGTGCTGCCCGAGTTGACGTCGTGCAGGTTGTATTTCTCGATGGCGCGACCCGGTGCGCTGCGGTCGATCTCGCCACGCGCTGCAAGCAACTGCAGAGTGCGAACGACGACGGATGGCCCGTCGATCTTGAAGAAGCGGCGAGCAGCAGCTCGCGTGTCGGAGAATCCGAAGTCGTCAGCTCCGAGCGTTGCGAATGTACCAGGAACAAACGGCCGGATCTGGTCCGGCACCGCGTGCATGTAGTCAGTAACAGCAACGAACGGGCCCCACGCACCAGATAGCTTGTCGGTCAGGTATGGCACGCGCGGCTCGGCATCCGGGTTGAGGAAGTTGTGCTCCTCGGCCGCGAGGCCGTCCCGGCGAAGCTCCGACCACGAGGTCACCGACCAGACATCGGCCGAAACACCCCAGTCATCCGCGAGCAGCTGCTGGGCTTCGAGAGCCCAGGGCACCGCGACGCCGGACGCGAGCAGCTGGGCCTTCGGACCAGATTGCTGGCTCTCGCGCAGGCGGTGGATTCCGCGAACGATGCCGTCGACATCCACCGACTCCGGCTCGGCCGGCTGAACGATCGGCTCGTTGTAGACCGTGAGGTAGTAGATGGCGTTCGGGTTCGGGTGGGATCCGCCATACATACGCTCGAGAGCGCTGCGCACGATGTAGCCGATCTCGTAGCCGTATGCCGGGTCGTACGAGACGACAGCGGGGTTCGTTGCAGCGAGCAGGAGCGAGTGTCCGTCCGCGTGCTGCAGCCCCTCACCCGTCAGGGTCGTGCGCCCTGCAGTCGCACCAACGAGGAAGCCGCGGGCCATCTGGTCGCCCGCAGCCCACAGGGCGTCGCCCGTGCGCTGGAAGCCGAACATCGAGTAGAAGACGTAGACCGGAATAAGTGGCTCGCCCTGCGTCGAATACGACGTCCCAACGGCGGTAAATGCCGCAACAGCGCCGGCCTCATTGATACCGACGTGGATGATCTGGCCCTGCGGGCTCTCCTTGTACGCGAGCAGCAGTTCGCGATCCACCGAGGTGTAGTGCTGGCCGTTCGGGTTGTAGATCTTGGCGTTCGGGAAGAACGCGTCCATGCCGAACGTGCGTGCCTCATCCGGAATGATCGGAACAATGCGGTGACCGAAGTCCTTGGAGCGCAGCAGATCCTTGAGCAGGCGAACGAACGCCATGGTCGTGGCGATCTCCTGCGTGCCGGAGCCCTTCTTGGAGATGGCGTACGCCGAGTCATCAGGGATGGCGATCGGGGTGTGCGTCGCGCGACGCTCGGGGAGGTAACCACCGAGCGCGCGACGACGCTCGTGCAGGTACTGGATCGCCTCATCCTGCTCGCCCGGGTGGTAGTACGGGGGCAGGTACGGGTTTTCCTCGAGCTGAGCATCGGAGACGGGGATGCGCATGGCATCGCGGAACGTCTTGAGGTTGTCCAGCGTCATCTTCTTCATCTGGTGGGTCGCGTTGCGGCCCTCGAAGCTGGGGCCGAGACCGTAACCCTTGACGGTCTTCGCGAGGATGACGGTGGGCTGGCCCTTGTGCTCGCTTGCGGCCTTGAACGCGGCGTAGACCTTGCGGTAGTCGTGACCGCCGCGCTTGAGGTTCCACAGATCATCGTCGGTGTAGCCCTCGACGAGCTTGAGGGTGCGCGGGTCGCGACCGAAGAAGTTCTCGCGAACGTACGCACCACTTTCGGCCTTGTACGTCTGGTAGTCGCCATCCGGGGTGACATTCATGAGATTGAGCAGCGCGCCATCCGTGTCGCGGGCGAGCAGCTCGTCCCACTCGCGACCCCACACGACCTTGATGACGTTCCAGCCGGCACCGCGGAAGTAGCTCTCAAGCTCCTGGATGATCTTGCCGTTGCCTCGAACAGGTCCATCGAGACGCTGCAGGTTGCAGTTGACGACGAAGTTGAGGTTATCGAGGCCGTCGTTCGCAGCAACCTGGAGCTGGCCGCGCGCCTCGACCTCGTCCATCTCTCCGTCGCCGAGGAACGCCCAAACCTGCTGGTCGCTGGCATCCTTGATCCCACGGTTGGTCAGGTACTTGTTGAGCTGTGCCTGGTAGATCGCGTTGATCGGACCGAGGCCCATCGACACGGTCGGGAACTGCCAGAACTCGGGCATGAGCCGCGGGTGCGGGTAGGAGGAGAGTCCGTTCGGCGCGTGCGACTTCTCCTGGCGGAAGCCATCGAGCTGGTCGGCGCTCAGGCGCCCCTCGAGGAACGCGCGGGCATATGTGCCGGGGGAGGCGTGGCCCTGAATAAAGATCTGGTCGCCGCCGCCCGGGTGGTTCTGGCCACGGAAGAAGTGGTTGAAGCCGACTTCATAGAGCGCTGCGCTCGAGGCGTAGGTCGAGATGTGGCCACCGACACCGACGCCCGGACGCTGGGCGCGGTGCACGAGTATGGCCGCGTTCCAGCGGATCCAGGCGCGGTAGCGGCGCTCGATGTCCTCGTCCCCGGGGAACTGCGGCTCGTTTTCGGGCGAGATCGTGTTGATGTAGTCCGTTGTGGGGACCATCGGAACGCCGAGATGCAATTCCTTGGAGCGCTTGAGAAGGCTCAGGATCACGTCGCGTGCGCGCTCGTGTCCGTGGGCTGCAACCAGTGCATCGAGAGATTCCTGCCATTCGGCGGTCTCCTCCGGGTCCGAATCGATGTGATTCACCGAATACGGGTCCTGGTCGTTTACAGTCACCCTCGACCTCTTTCTTGTGTGGGGCAGATCGTGTATGGGCGACAAACCACCGGGTCACGGGGCTGACGGCACCTCATTCAGCCTAGCCATTCTTGTATAGCAACGCGGACCACGTCGGATGCGGCGTACCGGTGCAGTGGATGCGTCGGTTCAGATTGGAGGCGTGCCCCGACGGGTCTAGGCTGTGTGACCGTGCGGGACCTCGCGTTGTATGTCCGGTCCCAGGAAAGGACGCCGAAATGGCTCTGGAGAACGACACCCAGGCACCCGACTTTGAACTCGCGAGCCAGCACGGCGCGCCCGTCCGGTTGAGTGACTTCCGCGGCAAGAGCGCGGTCGCTCTCGTGTTTTTCCCGCTGGCGTTCTCTGGCACGTGCACGGGCGAGCTGTGCGAGCTGCGGGACAACCTGGCGTTGTTCAAGGAGCAGGGCGTCGAGCTCATCGGCATCTCGGTCGACTCGAAGCACGCACTGCGGGTGTGGTCAGAGCAGGAAGGCTACGACTTCACGCTGCTCGCCGATTTCTGGCCGCACGGCCAGGTTGCGAAGGAGTACGGCGTGTTCCTCGACGACAAGGGGTTCGCGAACCGGGCGACGTTCCTGATCGACGTTGATGGCATCATCCGTGCCAGTTTCATCACTGCTCCGGGCGAAGCGCGATCCCTGGACGCGTACCGCGCTGCGCTCGGAGAGTTACAGCCGGCGTAGGACGGTGCTCAGGAGGGGTGTTGCCGGTGCGGCGGCATCCCCGATTCCGGATGCCACGTCGTCCTCGGTATGATGTGACACAACCCGATGTGCGGCGGATGTCGCACAGGTGGGGGCCTTTAGCTCAGTTGGTAGAGCGCCACGTTTACACCGTGGATGTCATCGGTTCGAGCCCGGTAGGGCCCACCAGAGAAGTCGTGCGGTATCGACCTCAGGCCAGCGTCCTGGTCGTTCTGTTGATGGGTTGCTCAGGTTCCTCCGCCTAGTGTGGGCCGGTGTCCATCACCCGGCCGGCCATTCGCCACGAACGACGATGGCCCGTTGAGCTCGCCGGTCTCGTCGGCGCATCGGCGATCGCGATCACGGTGATCGTCCACCTGATCTCGACCTCGCGGGCATGGATCGTGTACTACGACGGTGATTCGCTCGTCAACACTCTGATCTGGAAGTCCCTCGTCGACGGCCAGCCCCAGCATTGGGCGATGTCGAGCGTGCTCTTCGTGCCGGAGTTCGCTCTCTATGCCACCCTCTCCTTTCTCGGGCTGTCGGTGAAGGCCACGCTCACTCTCAACGCGATCGTCAACCTTTTGGCCCTGTATGCCGCCATCCGGTTCGTGGCATCGACCGGTCGTGGTCAGCGGTGGGACGTCGCCGCATCCATTGGGGCGTTCGGCATCTTCGGGATCCTGGCGATGCTCGATTCGTCGACGAACCGGGAATCCTTCGAACTTCCGTCCCTCATGGCGACGACGACGTATTACAGCGCGACTGTCATCGGCGTGCTTGTGGCGATCGGCCTGGTTCGACGCCTCTGCGACCGGGGCCACCTCACTGCGCGACGGCGGGAGGTGATCGCCCTGTTCGCCGTCGCGACGGTATCGACGTTCACCAACCCGATCTTCGTCGCGTGGGCGGTCGCGCCGCTGGTGCTGCTCCTCCTTGCGCTCTGGCGGGGGCGAATCGTGCGTGTGGGCGCTCTGGCTGCAGCGGGCTTGTCGCTCGCGCTCGGCGTGGGAGCGGGAGTCGCACTCCGGCTACCCTTTGCAGCTCTCATCTCGGACTCGGGCGTCAACTACGTGGAGCCGGGGCGCCTCGAAGGCTCGTTGTCGTATTACGGGCGTTTGATCGCGGAGCGCGCACAGACGGTTGACGGAGCCTGCTCTCTCGCCGTCGCTGGCGTCCTGATCGCGATCAGCGTGGCCGCGTCGGTCATCGCCGTTCGCCGGCGATGGGTCGCTGGCAGCATCGTCTCCTCGGCGGCGTGGGTGGTCCCAGTGGTTGTCAGCGTCGGTGCAGTGCTTCTTGGAACCGAGGCGACGCGGTACCTCGAGCCAGTGTTTTTCGCACCGATCCTGGTGGTCACTGTGCTCCCGGGACTGCTGTCACCGCGGCGACTGCGCATCCCGCGACCTCTGCGCATCGGGCGGCGACTGCGTATCGGTCGACCAAAGCGCTTCGTGGCGGGCGCCGCTGTCATCGCAGCCGTCGTCGCCAGCGGTGTTGTCGGCATCCCGCGGCTGGTGACCGAATCAGAGAGCGTGGATCCAGCGGTGCAGTGCGTCGACAACTGGGTTACGGCGTCGCACCTCACGGGTGCCGGTCAATATTGGACGATTCGTGCCCCGAAGGCCTACCTCGAGGATCCGCGCCAACTTGTGCAGGTGGATGCTGCCCTAGGCCCATACACCTGGTTGGTGAACCGAGCCGACTACACGAACGCACGAGTGTCTTTCCTCGTGGTCAACACGACCCAACCCCTCAAGCTGCCGGATCGGCAGGCGCAACAGACGCCGCACACGACGTTCTCCTGCGGCCGGTACACGATCGTCGACTACGCCAGCGCCACACTCACGCTCGGACCGCCCAGCATCTGAGCCCGTGCTCGGGTGAGTCAGACCTTCCGCTCTGCCTGACAACTCTTACTGCCTGGCGTTGTGCCTGAGCGTCAGAGTGTGTGCGCGGTGATGGCTCGTTCAAGAGCCTTCGTTCGGTCACCGAGCAGGTACCAGGCGATGGTTCCAAAAACGGGGAACACGACGATGGCAGCTACCCACAGCACTTTGTAGATATACCCCAGTCCGGCGTGCGCTACCTGCACGATGGCGATAACGACGAAGGTCAGTATCGCCGCGACGGCGACGATTCCGACGGCGAACATCACCCAAACTAAGCCGGTCACAGTGACACCTTTCGTCGTTGGTCGAGTGCCGAATGACGCTGGTGCTCGAATGCTATCGGCCCAACGCCAACCGGGGCCAGCACAATAAAGTGCCGGCCCCGGTTGAATGCGCCCCGTTCTTAGGCGCGCCCAGTACTTAGAAGCGCGTGATGCAGTACGCGGGCTCCTTGTGCGCCAGCAGCACGTCAAGTGAATCGAGTGCGGCATCCGACACCGCCGAAATGCGACCAGCGCGAGCAAGCACCTTGGCGCGAACTCCACCGAAGTAGAGTGAACCGAGAGTTGAGATATCCATGGATATCTCGGCCTCATCGATCTGCTCGTGCTTCGTCACCGCCGCCTTGCCGTTGCGGACCGAGATCGAGAAGACACCGTCGGCGATCCCGAGCGAATCGGTGAGAGCGATCGTCACATCGCCGTCGGCGTCGTACGGGCGGGCCTCAAGAGCGGCCACCGGATCCAGCACGCGCAGCCAGAGCGCGTCATCTTCGGCGACGACCTTGAACCCCCGAACGTCCGCCATCGCCCACGGCAGGGCATCCGCCATCGAGGCGTTCACCACGATGACACTGTTCGTGAGCCCAATCGACGCGAGATATTCCCACAGCCCGAGGTGTGCGTCGGGTGTTGTTCCGACAAGATCCAGAACTGTGATCGTCCGAGTGGGGTCGTCGAGCCAGTCGGTCGTCTTGTACGTGACGTAGCCGTCGATGTTCCCGGCCGGATCGTAGTGCAGAGCGGAGCGCACCCTCGTGTCCGGTGCTAGCCCGTCCTCGGCCCAGAGCCCCAGGATCCTGGACGGATACCCCGAGTGACGCTCCACCGAGCCCAGCGTCTGAGCGTGAAAGCGATCGAAGATCTCCGGCGCGAGTTCGAGCAAGGTCGACGGATCCGTCACCTCGACACTTCCCGCAGGCGAATGCCGCAGGGCGAACTTCTCACCCGTGTCGACCTCGACCTTTCTGGTGTAAATCGCCGGGCCAAAACCGAACCGACCGTAGATCGTCGCTTCCGAGGCGTTCAGTGCGGCGAGTGGCGTGCCGGCTTCGACAGCGCTTCGGAGACTGTTCGTCATCATCTCGCGAAGCAGACCGCGACGGCGGTGCGTGGAACGCACCGAGACATCCGCGATCAGCTGGGCATCCAGCGAATTACCGCCACCCACATTGATCGCCTTGACGAACGCACTGAACGTGGCAACCGGGCGAACGGTCTCCCACGCTCTGGGCGGACGATTCGCCGTGTACACGCTGGTGAGAACGCGCTCATCGGATGCATAGTCGCTAAGCATTCGACGCAGCGTGGCCGGCGAACGAACGGGATCGTGGAAACCGAGGGAGCCGGCCTCGAGCCACGCAGTCGTCTCTGGGTCGTCCTTCGGGGAGAGGGTTCTCAACTCGTAATCGGTGCCGGTGGTCGTGGGACTTGCTGACATTTCTCTTTCCTTGGGTTTCGTTCATCTGCAGAGAAGATCCGCAGAACTACACGTACGAGTCTTCGTGTGCTTCGACGGTCGTGAGGTGCGCTTCGTCGATGACAACGGGAGCGAACGGCCACGCCTTATTGATCTTGGCCCAGATGACGAAGCACACGCAGCCCACGGCGATCCACGCGAGGGAGAGCGCGATGGGAAGGAATCCGGCGGACACGTAGACGTAGATCCATCCGAGCACCGCGATGATGCTCGGCACCGGGTAGAGCCATTGCTTGTACGGGCGGTGAAGGCCCGGCTGGCGGCGACGAAGCACGCTGAGGGCGACGACCTGGGCGATTCCCTGCAGGAGGATGCCGACCGCCACGAGCATGGAGATGAGCACCGGGAGAGTCAGGAATGAACCGATTGCGGTGATAGCCCCCATCACGATAAGTGCAATGTGGGGGATGCCGAGTTTGGGGTGCAGGCGGCCGAAGAAGGCGAAGAAGGCGCCATCGCGAGCCGCGTTGAACGGGACGCGCGAACCGCCGAGCAGCCCGGCGAGGCAGGAGGCGAACGCGGTTACGACGATGAGTCCAGTGATGATGGATGCCGCCACGGGACCCCACGCAGTCGTGACAGCCAGCGAGACAACCGAGTCAGATGTCGCGACGGTCTTCCACGGAACGGCGCCGAGGACACCGATGTTCATGACCAGGTAGATGACCATCATGGCTGCGACGGAGACGATGATCGATCGAGGCATTGTCTTGCCCGGCTTCTTGAGTTCGCTCCCCATCAACGCGGTGGTGTTGTAGCCCATGTAGTCGTACACCGCCACGAGCAGGCCTGCTCCGAGCCCGGCGAAGAACTGGCCGTTCGGCGTCCAGGCACCGGCCGGGTAGGTGAACGCGAGCGCTGCATTGAAGTGGGAGTAGCACGCGGCGATCGTCAGCAGAACGGTGACAAGCATGACGATCCAGAGCCCGGTGACGAGATAGCGGGTAGATTCGATGCGTCGATACAGGGCGACAACGAGAAGTGCAGTCACACCGAGGCCCAGAAGATGTATCTCGAACCAGTTCATGTTCGGGAAGAAGTACCCGAGGTATTGCACCATGCCGATCACGCCCGTCGACATGATCAGCGGAATGCTGATCATCGCGGTCCAGGCGAAGAGGAATGGCATGAGCTTGCCGGACCGGTACTGGAACGCCTGCCGGAGGTAGAGATAGCTGCCGCCGGCTCCCGGCATGGCCGCACCGAGTTCGGACCAGATCAGGCCATCGGCCATGGCAAGCAGGGCTCCAACGATCCAGCCGATGATCGCCTGCGGGCCGCCCATGGTGGCAACCATGATCGGAATCGTGATGAACGGCCCAATGCCGCACATCTGGGTCATGTTGATGGCGATCGCTGAGAACGATCCGATGGATCGGTGGAAATGCCCTTGATGTTCGGCGGGCGGATGAGCGGTTGCGGATGCGGCATTCGTTGCAGTGGTCATGCGTAACTCCTGACGTAGTTTCTCGGCACGGGCGAGCTGACGGTGAACGACCAGACCTGGGCGTCGTTGCCAAACCGCTCGAAACACGGATTAAATTTCGCGCTGCAATGAAATATAGTGACGCACAATTTCACAGGAGTAAAGCACTTGTTACTAGCCTGTTTCGCGGGCTAGGCCGTTGCTTCGGGAATGCCCGGAATGCGCCCAGTAAGATTGGGACGTTGGCCAACCGAGGGGGAGTTGCCGTGGTGTCCGACCTTCGGCGTCAGAACCGAGGATTGATTCTTGGCGATCTCCTGGCGAACGGGCCGACGACTCGTGTCGAGATCGCGCGCGCAACCGCGCTGTCGAGCGCGACGGTGACTCGTGTCGTTGCGGCACTGATGGAAGATGGCCTTGCAAGCGAGGTGAGGACGCTGTCCTCGGCTGGGCGTGGCCGGCGGGCGGTTCTCCTGGATGTCTCCGCCGAGGATCCCGTCGCAATCGGAGTCGATCTCGGCGTCGTGAACACTCGCATCGCGATCGTCGCGCTGACGGGTCGCCTGATCGGTGAGGTTGGACTGGCGACCCCCGCCGGAGCGACACCACGCGAACTCGCGACGTGGATCGGGCAGAGCGTGCGCGACGCAGCCGGGGAGGCGTGGGCATCCGTTCGGTCCATTGGTGTTGGTTTGCCCGGTGTGGTGCACCCGGTCACAACTCGCGTGTCACTTTCACCGGGTCTGCGTCAGATCGAAGGCGCTGAGTTCGTCGATTCGGTCAGGACAGCACTGGACCGCACCGTGCTCTTCGACAATGAAGCAAACTTCGCGCTGCTTGGCGAAATGTATTCGGGCGCGGCGCTGGGAAACGCAAACGCCGTCATGTTCACGATCGGCGCCGGCCTCGGCGCCGGTGTCGCCATTGAGGGCCGGATCTTCCGGGGATCGACAGGAATCGTCGGCGAGTATGGCTCGCTCGCGATCGCCGGCGACGGCGCCCCACTCGAGGATCTGCTCACGACGTCAGGGATCCTGCGGATGGCGCGCTCGAGGGGTGTGTCCGTCGACGGTGTGGCGAGCCTCTTCCTGCTGTCATCGGACCCGGCGATCCTCGCCGTGCGTTCGCAATTCGAGGATGCCCTCGTGACGGCCATCACGGCATCCGTCGTCAGCGTCGACCCCGCGGTCGTCGTGCTCGGCGGGAGCATCGCCCCCGCGCTCGCCGGCATGACCGAGCGACTCGGACAACGCGTGAGCGAGGTCGTCGGCGTTCGACCCACCATTCGCCTGGCCGAGCAGGGAGACCTGGCCGGAGCACTGGGGGCGGCCGCCCAAGCGCTCCATCACGTGCTCACGAACATGGACGTCCCGGATCGCTACCTCGCGAGGATTCCCCGACCACCGGGGGGATAGGGGGTCGCGTCCTGTGCTGAGGGCGAACACCGGATACACACTCACCGCGGTCGCCGATCATTAGAGGGTGGCCAGTGAAAGTGCGATGGATGCGTACTCACGCATCGTTGTGGAGGTCGCCGAAAAGGTGCTGCCCAGCGTTGCGAGTGTGCAGGTTCGAAGCGCGCGTGGGCAGGGCGCAGGAAGCGCCAGCGTTATCACCGCTGACGGAATCCTGCTGACCAGCGCACACGTCGTGGCCGGAGCATCCGCCGTCACTGCTGCGTTCTCGGACGGGACCCAGGTCGACGCGGATGTCGTCGGCCGCGACCCGCTCTCGGATCTCGCAGTCTTGCGGGCGCACGGCGATGTGCCTCCACCACTCGCGTTCGGCGACGCCGAGCAGTTGCGTGTGGGGCAACTCGTGGTCGCGCTCGGCAACCCGCTCGGCCTGGCGGGGAGTGTGACGGCGGGAATCGTCTCGGCGCTCGGGCGGTCGCTCCCGACAGCCGCAGGACGCGTGATCGACGAAGTCATCCAGACGGATGCCGCCCTCAATCCCGGAAACAGCGGCGGCGTGTTGGCCGAAAGCACCGGCCGAATGATCGGCGTCAATACGGCCGTCGCCGGCATCGGCGTAGGTCTCGCCGTGCCGATCAACACGACGACGCGCGAAATCATCTCCACGCTGATGGCGCAGGGACGTGTGCGGCGGGCGTGGCTCGGCATCGCCGGGGTTCAGATCGCGCTTGCGCCCGAGCTCGCCGCGCGAATCGGGCACCCGACCGGGTTGCAGGTGGCGGGCGTCTCGGAGATGAGCCCAGCGGCCGAATCCGGCTTGCACCCCGGCGACATCATCGTCGAGCTCGACGGCAAGCGCGTCGTGACGACAACGGGCGTGCAGCGTCTCATGGTCGAGGATGCGATCAACCGCCGGATCGAAATCACCGTCTGGCGGAACGGCGCCCTCGTCGATGTGATCGCCGTACCGCGCGAATTGCAGGGCGTGTGACTATCGGATGCTCGGCGTTCAGAAGTGCGCGGGTCGCGACTGACGCTCTGACGGCTGATATCGTCGGTGCGCTTGCGTGGCGCCTGCTGGGAGTGGCGGACGATACATCGTCTCTGTGGCCACAGCTCGGGCAATGACGGTGGCAGTGGCGCTGTCGGTGACAACGGGCCTGACGGGAATTTTCGCCGGGTACGACGGAGCAGGTGGTAGGGCGATCTCGCCCGTATTATTCATGACAACCCCCAAGATCGGCACGGAACAACAGATCCGCTACCAGGGACCGGGGTAGGCGCTTAACGCTACGCGCGCCGCGGCCTGCCTGTCAATTGGCCCGAGAAGACGTCCAACGATCGGTCGATGACCCCTTCGGCCACGGATCGCAGGCTGAGCTGGTTGCTGCGCGCGTAGGTGCGCAGGACCGTGAACGCCTCATCCATGTCGAGGTTCGCGGTCTGGGAGAGGACACCCTTGGCCTGTTCGATCAGGATCCTGCTGTCGAGGGCGCGTTGAAGTTGCTCGGTGACGATGCTCGATTCGCGGATGACCCGTTCCTGCAGGATTCCGATCGTGGCGACATCCGCAAGCGCCTGCGCGACATCGGCATCGGCGCGATTCAGCTCCCCGAGACTCGTGCTGAAGAGATTCATTGTGCCGATGACATTGCCGCGCAGCCGCATCGGCGTCGAATGCACGGAATGAAATCCCTGCTCGAGTGCGGCGCCTCGGAACTCCGGCCACTGGTCCGAGTCATCGATGTCGGCCACGGAGACGGGTTTACCCGTCGTGAAGCAATCGACGCACGGGCCGGCACCCGCATTCAGCTGCATGATCTCGACGAAATCGGCTCGCTCGCTCGTCGATGCCATGAGTTGCAGCTTGCCGGATGCGTCGGAGAGCATCAGGCCACCCGCCTGGGTGTCCAGCAGGTCAACGCATTCCTGCACGAGGGTATGCAGGAGGTCGACGACGTCGAAATCCGCGGTCAGTGTGTCGGCAAGTTTGACGAATGCCGCATTCAACTTGGTTTCTCTCGACACTTCGCTCATTTCGATTGCCCCCACATTCCGTTCCGCAGCACCTGTGACATTGTGTGAATCACTCCCGGAGGTCCCGGAAGTCGAGGCGTCGCGTGACCACCTGATGCGCGACGTCCTGAAGTGTTTGGCCGCTCGAATACGCGTGCGCGCGTAAGCGGAAGAAAGCATCCGTCGCATTCGTTTCGAGTTGCACGAGGACCATGCCCGTCGCCTGGTGAACCTCTCGACGGAGTTCGGGGGCCATCTGCATCTCGGACGGGATCTCCGCGCTCGCGGACTGGATGGCGTAACGCACTGCCGGCCCTGCGACCCATCCCGCCAACGACCGAGCGGTTGCGACAGAGCCGACACTCAGCGGACCAGGAGTCGTCCGGTACAGGTCGACCACACCGATGGTGACGGCTCCCATCGGCAGGGGAAAAGCGAAGAGTGCTCCGACGCCGATCTCCAGCAGGGCTTCACCGAAGACCGGCCACTCCGGATGCTCACCCGCCGAGACATCCTCGACCAGCGTGGGTTGGCCGGTCTGCATTGCGGTCCAGTGCGGCCCCTCACCCAGATCGAATTGCAGTTCCTCCACGCGGGCTGCAACCGGATCGCTCGCGCAGATCGTCGACTGGCGCCCTGTCTCGCCGACGACCGAAATGGAGACGCCCGTCACCGGCAGGAATTCCACGAACGGCGAGCACAGATCATCGCCGGTGGGACGGCGTTCCTGGCCCGCGGGTCTCACGACACCGGCGCGTGCACTCTTACCCACCATCAGACATCCTCAGACCTCAGCACGATCCCCGGGGGGAGCGTGCGCGAACTATGGAGCTATACGAACTATGGAGCTGCGAACTGTGGAGCTACAACACGAGCGAAAGCAGAAGCGTCAAGACGAGGCCCATCACGGAGATGATTGTCTCCATCACCGACCACGACTTGATGGTCTGGCCGATGGTCAGGCCGAAGTACTCTTTGACCAGCCAGAACCCCGCGTCGTTGAGGTGCGAGAAGAACAGAGATCCCGCACCAACGGCAAGAACGACGAGTGACAATTGCGGTGACGACAGACCGGTCGCGACCGGTGCGACGATTCCTGCTGCCGTCACCGTTGCGACTGTCGCCGACCCCGTCGCCAGGCGGATGAGCACAGCAACGATCCAGCCGAGGACCAGCGCCGAGAGACTTGCAGCGACGGCGATCTTTGCGATCGCAACCGGTGCCACCGTCCACGAGCACCTGCTTGAAGCCGCCGCCGGCGCCGACGATGAGCATGACCCCGACGATGGGGAGCAGGCTCTGGCCGATCTTCTTGGTCAGCACGGATGCGGAGAATCCCACCGTGGTCCCAAAAGTCACCATGGCCAACAGTACCGCCACGAGGAGGGCAACGACCGGATCGCCGATGAAATCCAGTACACCGCGGAGCGGAGAATCTGTCGCCATCCAGATGTCTGCGGCCGCCTTGAACAGCATGAGCACGAGCGGAGAGAGGATCGTGACGAGCGTCCACGCAAACGACGGGCTGCGAGTCGCATCCGGATCCTGGGCTCGGGTCTCGGCGACGGGGGCGCCGTCGCTGACGGCAGTGCCACCCACTCCAGCCGTTCCGCCTCCGGTGGTGCCGGTGCTGCCGCCAGTGCTGCCGCGAGCCGGTGTCGTGGTCGAATCCGTGGCGTAGCCACCACCGGTGACCGCGAGCGCCGCACCGGCTGCGCTGACCGGAACCCACCTGGCCGCGAGCCGACCGAAGAGCGGACCGGCGACAATGACCGTGGGAATCGCGATAAGCAGTCCGATCGCGAGAGTAATCCCGACGTTGGCTTTCAGGATCCCGATTGCTGCAAGCGGACCTGGGTGCGGGGGGACGAACCCGTGCAGCACGGAGAGCCCGGCCAGCGCGGGGATGCCGAGCCGCATCGCGAGTCCCTTCGACCGGCGAACCGCGAGCATCACCACGGGGATCAGGAGCACGAGGCCGATCTCGAAGAACATCGGAATGCCGATGATGCCGGCGATCAGCGCCATCTTCCAGGGGAGTGTTGCCGGGCGGCCGCGCAGGAGGGTGTCAACGACCTTGTCCGCGCCGCCCGAGTCCGCAAGGAGTTTGCCGAGCATTGCACCGAGCGCGATCAGCACGCCGACGTAGCCGAGCACACCACCGACGCCGGCCTGGTACGAAGCCGAGACCTTCTCAAGGCCGATACCGGAGCCCAGGCCGACGAGGAGCGCCGCGATCGTCAGTGCGAGGAACGCGTGCAGCTTGAGCCAGATGATCAGCACGACGACGAGAGCGATGCCGATCGCCGC
This sequence comes from Microbacteriaceae bacterium, assembly GCA_030840105.1. Taxonomy (GTDB): domain Bacteria; phylum Actinomycetota; class Actinomycetes; order Actinomycetales; family Microbacteriaceae; genus JAUZGC01. Next base: position 15,228 of record JAUZGC010000098.1, on the reverse strand, counting down.
GACGATCAGCACGAGCGTGTCGTGGCTCGTCCACGGCTCACGCGTCGGATCTGCCGCCGCGACAACCGTGCCAATTCGCGAGATCACGCTCATGATCGACTCCGTTCCGCAGAAGCATCCAGCCCGAACTTTTCGACGATTTTATTGACCAGGACGGACGGCGACGGACCGATGTTCACGCGGGTGGCCGGCTCGTCGACCGTCGGCTCTTCCAGGGTGCCGAACTGGCTGTCGAGGAGCGCTGGAGGCATGAAGTGCTCGTGCCGCAGGGCAAGACGCTTCGCGATCGTGTCGCGGTCGCCAGCGAGATACACGAAGGCGACGCCCTCACCGCGGCGATTCAGCACATCGCGATAGGCGCGTTTCAGGGCCGAGGAGGTGATGATGCCGTTCTGGCCGGCATCCAATCGCTCATCGATCCAATCGGCGACGCTGCGCAACCATGGTGCGCGATCCTCGTCGGTGAGCGGATGCCCCGCGGCCATCTTGTCGATGTTCGCCTGCGGATGCAGCGAGTCGCCTTCTTCGAAGTCCCAGCCGAGTTTGCCGGCGAGAAGCGCGCCGACAGTCGACTTCCCGCTGCCGGACACCCCCATGAGGACCAGAACGAGCGGGCGCTTGGCATCAGGCGAAGCGACGTTGCCCATGCTTCATCGTCCCACCGATACGCCGTGAGCGCGAGTGCCGTTAGGGAGTCAGGATACGGGCGAAATGGTGCGCGATGCCCCAGACCGGAACGATCTGGACGGGCACGCCGACCTGTGGTGCCTGGATCAGAAGCCCGCCGCCAAGGTAGATGCCGATGTGCGCATTGTCGTTGAACACAACCAGGTCGCCTGGCAAAGCTGCAGACTCGGGGATCGGTCTCGCCACCGCGTCCTGCGCGCTCACGAGGTGGCCGAGCGGAATGCCCACCTGGGCGTAGGCCACCATGACCAGGCCGGAACAATCGATTCCGGAGTGGCTGGCGCCGTCGAGCACGTATTTGGTTCCGAGGTAGCTGAGTGCGGTTTCGACGATTGTCTGTCGGGGACCGCCCGTTGCCAGAGCGTTGGCAATGACCGTCGCCGCCGCATCGCCGTCGATACCGCCGTCCTTCGCGACGATGCCCGCGAGTGCTTCCGCGAGCGCATTGTCGGTCTGGACCGCAGGCATCGTCACGTTGCCGGACACGTGGAGGATCTGGGCCGCCGTGCGGCCATTGTCAGCCGCGATAGCTCGCAGTGATGCCGGTGAAAGAGTGCTGGGCTCAGCGTTGGCCGGGAAGGCAAAGACGAGGCTCATGGCCATTCCCACCGCCGTGGCTGAGGCGGTCATGGCCGTCAAGCGCACGGATGAGGACTGCCGTGTGTTGCGTCGCTTCACTGTCGCTGCGCGGGCCGTCGCGCTGTGGCGACCTCCGGAGTGGTGGCGCGCTGCGGAGTGTCGGGACTTTTTGGGCATCGGTTGAACTTTAGCCGACGACTGCGCAAGCGCCAAAGCGGCCCCCGCCCTCCTTGCGGAGAACGGGGGCCGCAGCATGCGACGCGGGAAGCTGACTATCCGTCGCCATCCGGGGCGGCGGGGCCAGCGGGAACCTCGTCGGGCGTGAGCACCTTCTTGTCGCCAGGGTACGGCTTGGTGTAGCCATGGACGCCATACCAATCCGCACGGTTGAGCTTGGCGGGGTCGGCCTGGTCCGGAGCGTGCCAATTCTGCTTCGCCGACCACTGCTCCCACGCGAGTGCGGCGCCGGTGAGCTGGGCAGGTGCACCGTTCATGGTGTCCAGCGGGACCTTGTTCGGTATTGCGGTGTACGGAGTGGTGTCGGCCTTGTTGGTGAACGCTGCGTACATCGGCTCGGCGGCGAGATCCATCTGCGTCATCGGGGGGAGTCCGAGGATCTGCTCGATGGTACGCACGACATTGAGTTGCGTGTAGTAATCGCTCACCACCGCATTGCGACGGGCGTACGGGCTCCAGACCAGCACAGGAGCGCGGTGCCCATCGACGTGGTCGACGCCGTTCTGGCTGTCGTCCTCGATCACGAACACAGCGGAGTCCTTGCCGAACGTGCTGTGCGAGATGCCGTCGACGATCCGGCCGACCGCCAGGTCATTGTCGGCGACCATGGCCGATGGCGTCGGGTACCCGGCCGAGGTTCCGGCCGTGTGGTCGTTCATGACCGTCATGATGTTCAGCTGTGGCAGGGAGTTGGCCTGGTCGGCCGCCTTCAGATCCTTCAGGAACACATCCGCGCGGTACTGGTCAGGGACCTGGAGCTGGAATCCGGGGAACTGTGGCTGGAGGATCTTGGTCAGCGATGGCACGTCGGTGGATGCGTGGAAGGCATCCACGGGAATCGACGCAGGTTGGCCGGCCTCCTGGGCCTTCGTGTTCTGGTACCACTGCGTCCACGTGTTGAGATCAGACACCCCGGCGGAGTTCGTCCACTGGTTCGTGTACTCACCCCAGTCCTTGGCGCTGACACCGTGCGCAGCGGCGTTGTCCCAAAGGAAGCCGGTCGAGCCGTAGGCCAGGGAGTCGCCACCGTTATATGGATAGCTCCGTGTGTAGCTGCCGATCGACTGGGTCAGGTACTCGTCGACGTTCGCCTGTGTCAGCCACTGGTGGCCATCCGCGGACATCGTGCCAGACGAGTACGTGTTGTCCAGAAGCGGTCCCTGCTGGGCGAGCGCGTGAAAGTTGGGCGTTGTAGCTCCGCCGAACTGCGCCAGCGACGGCTCGCCATTGCCGCGCGGGTCATCGCCGAGGATCTGGTCGTACGTACGGTTCTCCTTGACGATCATGAAGACGTGCTTGATCGTCGATGGGTCGCCATCGCGGACGGGGATGGCCACCGGCTTCTTGTTCGATGAACCTGCTGCCTGCTGCTGCGCCTTCCACGCGGTCCACTGGTTGTTCTGCCAGACCTGCTTGGTGTAATTCGGCATGTCACTCGGCTTGGGGATCGGCACGGTGCTGACGAGCCCGACGTCGGAGTACACGGTGTGGCCGACCACCGGAACCGTCCCAGTGCCCTCGGACTGGCTTGTCGTATCGCCCAGCGAGCCGACGCCCTTCTGTGCGGCGACAACGACCTGTCCGAGGGCCGGGTCGAGTTGCACGGTGCCCGGGTACCACCCGGTGGGGACCAGGCCCTGGAAGCCAGCCGGTGTCTTGGCATCCGTGTAGTCGTAGATCGCGACGGCGTTCGCTGAGCCGAGGCTGACCGCAAGGTGTGTGGAATCGAGCATGGCCAGGGAGTTCGGCGAGCTGCCGATGGGGGCACCCGGCAGCGGATTCACGTTGATGGTCTGCGCTACGCTGCCCGACGCGGTGTCGAGCACCGACACGGTGTCCGAGTTGGAGTTCGCAACGAACACATCGGAGCCCTGTGCCATAAGCGCCGAAGGCGCGAGGCCAACGTTGTAGGTGCGCACGAGGGTGCCGGTTGCGGGGTCGACCTCCGAGACGGTACCCGTCGACGCCGATCCGTTGTCGGTGTTCGTGACGATGTCCGTCCAGTACGACTTGTTGGTCTTGTCGCCCGCCTGCGCAGTGCGGCCGCCCTGGTTGGCCACGAAGGCGTGGCTTCCGGCGACGACCACGTCACGCGGCGCATTGCCGATCGGGACCTGGCGAACGAGCGCGCCGGTCGCTGCATCGAGTACCGCGAGCATGTTTGTTCCGTTGAGGGTCACCAGAATCTGCTGGCCACCGGGTGCGAAGGCGAGCCCGGCAGGGATCGGCTTCCTGCCCGTCGCGCCAGGAAGGGCAATCACGACAGGGTTTGACAGGGTGCCGTCGGCAGCGACCGCGAATTTGAGCAGGTTCCCGACCTGTCCGGCCCAGAGTGTCTTGCCGTCGGGGGAGTAGAGCAGGCCTCCATAGGAGACGTTGCCACTGCCGGTGCCGCCTGGCGGGGAGTATTGCTGTAGGACCTTGTGACCGACGAGGTCGGTCACCGTGAACAGGCCCTTGCCGTCCCAGGTCTCATTGACCGCGGTCTGCCCGTCAGGGCGCACCGCGAGAGAGAGCGGACGACCGCTCTGTTCCACTCCCGTGCCTGCTGGAGTCACCAGCTGGTTGGTCGAGGTCAGCGCGGAGCCGTCAGGCTGCCGTCCGATGAGTCTCTGGCCCCACCCGGTGTCGACAGCTGCGTATGCCGCCCCGCCAGCCATGACGAGCGCAAGAACGGCGGCCGGAATGGCCACTGACTTGCGCAATCGTTTCTTGCCCATGGATCGTGTCTCCTATCGATGTCTCGATGGCATTCGCCATTGAGCCCGTCGGATCGGATGTTGGCGACCCCATATCTATGGAGTCGCTGTGTCCGAAACGCCCGGTCGGGATCAACTGTGGTGGCCACAGGCGAACCCCCCGTTAGGGGGAGATGAACGTCACCTGAACGGGGGGTTCGGTTGGGCGTGTGCAAATGAGGACATTTTCTGTGGCCCACGCGGTCATTCGCGCCGAAACGGTGTCAAGCTTGGAGAACGGGGGTTCTGCCCTTGCGAGGTGCGCGTTGAGAACATCGAAAGCTGACGGCTCGAACCCTTCCGCGCAGCGCGATCCGGTTATGGATCTCGCGAGGGTCATCTGCCTCGCCCTCGTGGTCGCCGGCCACCTCCTCATGCTCGGCGCATTCGTGTCGAGTCACAGCGTCCTTGTCATCGAGCGCACCCTGCTCCTCCAGCCGTGGTTCACGCCGGTCACCTGGGTTGCCCAGGTCATGCCCTTGTTTTTCGTGGTCGGCGGATTCGCCGGCGCGCGTTCGTGGCGTCGAATGGAGGCCGGCGGCGGGAGCCCCGCGGAGTTCATCCTGGCGCGTATCCAGCGCCTTTCGCGACCGGCGATCCCGCTGTTCGCGGTGCTGGCCCTGGCAATCCTCGTCATGCAGCTCTCCGGACTCGCGCCGGCAGTCGTCGCGCAGATCATGACCGGGGTCGCTTCGCCACTGTGGTTCCTCGCCGCGTACACCTTCAGCCAGGCGTTTCTACCCGGAATGGCGGCACTGCACGCCATCGCGCCGCTTCGCACGCTCGTGGGTCTTGCGGCGGCGGCGGTGACCCTCGATGTCCTGCGCTATACAAACCACAGCACCGTGGTCGGGCTGCTCAACATGATCTTCGTCTGGCTGTTCATCCAACAGCTGGGAATCTGGGCGGAGGGCGGCTGGTTCGCGGCGAGGTCCCGACTCAACCTGGTGCTCCTCGCTGTCGCCAGTTATGTCACGCTCGGCGTGATCACCACACTTGGACCGTACCCGGCGAACATGCTCGATAACCTCAACCCGCCGACGGTCGCGCTCGCCGTCCTCGCCACGGCACAGTTCACGATCCTGACGCTGCTGCATCCGCTCCTGACTCGTGCCATGGAGAACCGGACGGTGCAGCTGATCGTCGCGGGCGTCAGCAGTCGACTGATGACCGTGTATCTCTGGCACTTGCCCGTTCTGGCGTTCATCGTCGGCGTGCTTCTGTTGACACCGCTGCCGATGCCTGCGCCGGGAAGTGTTGCCTGGTGGGCGACCCGGCCCCTCATTCTTGTCGCCGCGGTTCTCGCTCTCGTCGCCATCTCGCGGTTGCTCGGTCGGTTGGAACGGCCGGCGCTGCTGCGCCCCGGGCAGGGGATGCACGTGAGCGATCTCATCACGAGCGCTTCGGCGGCGCTCGTGATCATTCCGCCGTTCATCGTCGTCGCGTTCGGGCTCAACCTGGGTATCGCCGTGGCCGGCGCAGTCGTGCTGTGCGCCGCGGTGCTCCTGCCGCGAGGACGGCTGTTAGTCGGTCCACTGGCCAAGCGTGAACTGGTGCGTGTTGACCAGCAGCATGACGCAGCCCAGCGCGAGCGTGACCCAGAAGATCCATCGTCGCCGCCGCTGCAGGAGCGTCGTCGCGACGAGGATGAAGAGCGGAAAGAGAACAATGCTGTCCCGCGCGAGCGACATATACGTGGTGCTCGTCATCATCGATAGCGCGGTCAGTCCGACCATGACCGTCTCTGCCCAGAGTCTCCGACGGATCAGGACGACTGTTGCAATGACCAGGAGAATCGCGAAGACGATCTCCATCGACCCCTGAAGCCGCCACGCCGGCGCGGGATCGAAGAGGGCTTGGCCGATTGTGGCCATGAGCGTGTTCCACGGCCAATTCAGTGCGCGGTGCCATCCGATGCTCTGCGCCTTGGTCCACGCGGACGGGTTACCCGTCATGACGAACAGGTAGAGGAAGTAGCTCAGCAGGCCCGAGAGCCCGATCCCGACGAGCGCGGCCGTGCGGGCGAGGAACGGTTTGCCCTGCTTGCGTTGGACGCTGATGAAGAGCACGGCGAGTGCGGCCACCAGGAACAGGCCATTGATGCGGGTGAGCGAAGCGAAGGCCGCCAGAACCCCGGATGCAAGCCAGTGGCCTCGCGAGGCGGCCATCCATGCGCCGATCGCTAAGGCGATAAAGAGCGCCTCGGAGTACGACGCCACGAGGAACAGCGAGTACGGTCCCGCAAGGAACAGCGCAGTGGCACCCGCCGCCACCTTCGCGCCATAGCGATCTTCGACGAGACGCCACAGGAGCGCGGCGGCGACCGCGGAGGCAACGATTGAGACGAGCCACAGGGCGATCTCGATCCGCGTCGTCGTCAGGTGTGGTCCCCAGATCAGCGCGGCAAATCCCCGTGCCGCCAGCGGATACCCGGGAAAGAAGGCCTGCCACTTCTCTGGAGTACCCGCCGCGAAGTAGCCGGTTCGGGCGATTTCCTCGAAGTAGCTGCTGTCCCAATGGAAGAAGAGCGTGTAGAACCAATTCGGCTGGGAAAAGTAGGCGACCCCCGTCGGCTGGAAAGCGTGGACGACAACAGCCCATCCGACGACCACAGCACGGACGACAACCCAGATCGAGAGGGCGCCAAGAATCGGCCGGCGCCAGACGCTGAGGGCAGCCGGAAGGCGCAGGTTGATCGATCGGGTGTTGGCGCTCTGAGATGTCACGTTGGTGAGCATATGAATCGCTGCCTGACAGCCAGCTTCGTGCTCACGAGCCTTCGTTGGGTCCCTTGCGGACTGCAAACGACGGGACGGGGCGAATTGGCGCGGATTACCGGGCATGCCGTTCGACCCTGATGAATTTCTGAGTGTCCGCATAGCTTTACCGAATTGATACCGAAACACGAATGTGTCGGAGCGGACAGCTCGGAGTGCCCCCGTGGCGGGGACACGATTTGACCCGGTATCTTCGAGGGTAGAACGCGCCGCCCGACCCGATTAGCGAGAGGTACGTCGCATGACCCCCACCGATATTTCCCCGTGGAATCGCTCGCTCAACGCTGCCGTTGCGCTCGTCGCTCACTTCGAGCGCCTGATCGCGACCGGACAGCTCGCACCGGGGGAGAGGCTTCCCTCCGAGCGGGACCTCGCCGCACGCATGTCGGTGTCGCGTTCCACGCTGCGTGAAGCCATGCACGAACTCGAGTCCAAGCGCCTCATCGAGAGGGCGCGTGGCCGCGGCACGATTGTCGCGCGCAAGCCGCTCGAGGTGTCTGAGCTCATCGAGCACCTACCTCCCGACTCCTCCATCGAGTACGTGCTCGAACTTCGCAGTGTCGTGGAGCCGAGGATCGCGGGATTTGCCGCCCAGCGGGCAACGACCGCCAACATCCTGCAATTGCGCGATGTGCTGGAGAGATCGAGCGCGAACATGCCCGCTTCCGAATCGCTGCGCCTGGATGTCGAGTTCCACCTGCTCCTGGCGCAGGCGGCACAGAATCCATTGCTTTCGGCGTTGTGCGCTCTCACCAGCGAGTGGACCAACAGTGTGCGAGTGCGGGCACACGGGTCGCGAAGCGGCCGTCAATCCTCGATCTCAGGCCACCACGCCATCTTCGATGCAATCTCCGCGCATGACTGCGAAGGAGCGCAGGCGGCCATGCGGAGCCACCTCAGTGACGTCGCCGAACTCATGACGACGACGGCTCAGCCTCTTTCGTAACGAATGAAGCGGTAGTCGAGGCCGGTTCTGGATGTGTGCCAACCTGTCTCGGGGTCGCGTACGGCCGGTCTCCAGCTGGCGTCGATCGGTGGCGCGAAGGTGTCGCCATCGACGTCGGCTCGAATCTCGGTCACCTCGAGACGATCTGCCCTTTGGATCACCCGCGCGAAAATCTCGGCGCCACCGATGATCCAGACCGCGCGGTCGCCCGCGAGTTCGATCGCCTCGTCGGCCGATTCCGCGGTGAGTGCTCCATCGGCATTCCACTCGGTCTGGCGCGTGACGACGATGTTGACACGATCGGGCAGGGGGCGAAAGCGTTCCGGGAGGGAATCCCAGGTCTTGCGACCCATGATGACCGTGCCGCCGAGAGTCAGCTCCTTGAAGTGGGCGAAGTCTTCAGGGAGGTACCAGGGTATGGTCCCTGCCTTACCGATGACGCCACCCGAAGCCTCGGCCCAGATGAGCGCGATCTTTGGAGTGGTCACACCGCGACCGCACCACGGATCGCCGGGTGGTGCTGGTAGTTCTCGATCACGAGGTCTTCGTATTGGTAATCGAGGATGCTGTCGCGCTTCGTCGTGATCCGAAGCGTCGGGGCCGGGTATGGGTCGCGCGTCAGCTGCTCGGTCACCTGCTCGACGTGGTTGTCATAGATGTGGCAGTCGCCGCCGGTCCAGACGAACTCGCCGGGCTCGAGGCCAACCTGGTCGGCGACGAGCAGGGTGAGGAGCGCATAGCTCGCGATGTTGAACGGAACGCCCAGAAACAGGTCGGCACTGCGCTGGTAGAGCTGGCAGGAAAGTTTGCCATCCGCCACATAGAACTGGAATAACGCGTGACACGGCGCGAGCGCCATGTCGGGAATATCGGACACGTTCCATGCCGACACGATCATTCGCCGCGAATCCGGGTTAATCTTGAGCGTTTCAATCACCTGGGCGATCTGGTCGATATGTTCGCCGCCAGGGGTCGGCCAGGAGCGCCACTGCACGCCGTAGACAGGACCGAGCTCGCCGGCGGCATCCGCCCACTCGTCCCAGATCGTGACACCGTGCTCGCGGAGCCAGCCGACATTGCTCTCGCCGCGCAGGAACCAGAGCAGTTCGTACGCGATCGACTTGAAGTGCACGCGCTTGGTCGTGATCAGGGGGAATCCGGCCGCCAGATCGAAGCGAAGCTGGCGTCCGAACACGCTGCGCGTGCCAGTGCCGGTGCGATCCGTCTTGGGGGTTCCGTTCTGCAGGGTGTCTCGCAGGAGGTCTTCGTACGGAGTGGGGATCGTGTCAGTCATCGAGACGATGCTACGACGAGTCGGGGACAGTCGGTGGCAGACCCCCGGATGCTGCCCACGAATTTTCGGATCGACCGCGCGATTCCTGGAGTGAACAGTCTGAAGGGAACAATCTGGAGTGACCAGCGAGAATTCCTCACCCGGCCGGGTCTTTCCTGTTCATGCGTGGTTAGGCTTTTGTCATGGGGCCACACGATGGCGAAGATGCCGTCCCGGTCGTAAGCGACCCGGGCCGCCGACGTGCGACATATACGCCGCCCGTACGCAGGATTGCGGACGATTCGAGACCCCACCTGGACTGGCTGGAGCAGCCTGGCACGCCAGAGCAATCTGACGCGACAGAGCAAACCGAGACTATCGACGACAACGATCACTCGCCTGGGAGAGTCGAGGAGCCATCGACCGCCACGGGTGGTGTGCCGCTGAGCATCGATTCCGTGCCGATTCCGATCATCGAAGAAGCACAGACCGGTTCACACGTGATTGCCGGTGAAGGCTTCGATACCGACCTCACCGACGATGCTGACGATGTGCAGCTGCCGCAAGTGGCTGCGGCGGCGGCCATGCTCGGTCCGATCCCGAGCCCGCGAGTCGGCGAGGACGAGGACGTCCTGTTCGATGTGATCCCGTTTCGCAGCTCCGCGCTGAGCGTCGAGCTCTCGACGGTGGATGCCACGCCGGTCGACTATCGCATCGGACGCGCAACGCGAATGTTCTGGCTGTGGTTCGCCACCACATCCTCGCTCGTCAGCCTCGGTGTCGGAGCCGCGCTCTTCTCGTTCGGGCTGAGCCTCCGCCAGATGATCGTTGCGACGCTCGTCGGGGTCGCGCTTTCCTTCCTTCCGCTTGGTCTTGGCACGCTGGCCGGCAAGTGGAGCGGCCAACCGACAATGGTCGTGTCGCGTGCGTCATTCGGGGTTGTCGGCAACGTCGTACCCGCAGCACTCGCGCTCGTGACCCGCATGTTCTGGGGTGCCGTACTCCTGTGGCTCGTCGGGTCGACGATTGGCGGAATCGCCCGTATCGCAGGCTGGGATGCCGGCGTCCCATTCACGACCTCGATCGGTGTCATCCTGGCGATCGGTATCGCGACCGCGATTGCATACTTCGGATACTTCCTGGTCGCTCGCGTCCAGCTGGTGCTGACGATCACCTCCGCGGTTCTAATCGTCGGCATGATTGTGGTGACCTGGCCCGCTGTCGACTTCGCGACCGCGCTGGCCAGGCCCGACGTTGTCTGGCTGCGCGTGGTGACTGGCGCCGTGTTGGTCTTCAGCTTCCTTGGCCTGCTCTGGGCGAGCAGCATGGGGGACCTGGCCCGCTATCAAAGGCCGAATACCTCTGGCGCGGCCACGATGCTCTGGGCAACCTTCGGCGCGGCGCTGCCGCCCTTCCTGCTCATCTCATACGGCGGGTTGCTCGCGGCGTCGAACGAGAAGATTGCGACGGCGCTGCTCACCGATCCGATCCGGGTTCTTGAGCACGCGCAGCTGCCGGACTGGTACGCGGTCCCACTACTCCTCTCGATCGGGGTGAGCCTTGTCTCCGCGATCACGCTCACCGTCTACTCGGGTGGCCTCGCTCTGCAGGCCATCAACGACCGGCTTCCGCGGCATATCTCCGCTGGCATTATCGGCGTTGCCATCGCGGTCATCGCGGCGGTCTTGCTTGTCTCCGTGCCGGACTTCCGATCGACGCTCACCGACCTGCCGACGACGCTCGCCGTGCCGGTGGCAGCTTGGGCGGGGATCTTCTGTGGGGAAATGATGGTGCGGACTCGGTTCAACGCCGAATCCCTCGTGCGTCGCGGCGGGGTGTACGAAGACTGGCGCTGGGTGAACCTCGGTGCGCTTGTACTCGCGACGGTTATCGGGCTGGGCCTGATGCGCTCCGACCTGTCGTGGCTGGACTGGGAGGGCTACGTGTATCGGCTGTTGGGCGTCAACCCTGACGGCGATTTCGCCGGGTCCGATATCGGGATCCTGGTTGCACTCGGGCTTGGGCTGTTGACGCCCCTGGCCTTCGGGATCTCCGCGGTCCGGCGGCAGGAGACGGCCGCGCCGCGGACTCGCACCCCAACCCACCGTGCTCGCGTCGCCAGCCAGTAATCCGCCGCCCCGTCGCGAGCAGGCACTCCAGCCAGTGACATCTGCGCCCGTACGGCACGTGGGCGCCCGCGCGACCGGGCGCACATGCGACAGACGGGCGCAGACTCCGCGCTGCGGGCGGTTGGTCGCGGCTGCAGCAGTAGGTCCGCGCTGCCAGCAGTAGGCTCTAAGCGTGTCTCATTCTCTTGCCGACGTTCGCGCAGCAGTGGAGCATCTTTGGCCGCTTTCCGGTGCCGAGAACTGGGATGCACCCGGCCTCCTCTCCGGAGACCCGGCCGCCGAAATCTCGAGCGTTCTACTCGCCGTCGATGCTGTTGCTGACACGGTCGACGAGGCCATCGAGACCGGGGCGGATCTGCTGCTCGTGCACCACCCGCTGCTCCTGCGTGGGGTGACCAGCGTCGCCGAGGATCGCTACAAGGGCGCCCTGCTGGCACGGCTCATCCGGGCCGACTGTGCGCTCATCGCGGCCCACACCAACGCCGACATCGTGGCCGACGGCGTATCCGCGGTGATCGCGGACCGACTCGGACTCGTGGATGCCCTCCCCATCGTTGCGGGGACCGATCCGGCGATCGGGATCGGGCGCGCGGGGGCGCTCGCCGAGGCGACTACTCTCGGTCGGCTCGCGCGGCGGGTGGCTGCGATCCTGCCGCCGACAGCGTCTGGTGTGCGCGTCGCCGGAGAATTCGACCAGCCCGTTTCGACCGTTTCGCTGTGTGGCGGCGCGGGCGACTCGCTGCTGGGTGAGCCTGCTGTGGCGGCATCCGATGTCTTCATCACCGCGGATCTGCGACACCACCCCGCTTCGGAAGCGCGCGAACAGGCGCGGATCGGCGGAGGACCGGCGCTCATCGATGTTTCACACTGGGCGAGCGAGTGGCTGTGGCTCGAGACGGCGGCCCGCCAGCTGGCGGACGCGCTGCCCGGACTGACGATCACCGTGAGCGAGCTCCGCACCGATCCGTGGGACTTCGCGGTCGTCCAGTAAGTCCGTGCAGTAACTCTTGTAACTCGTGTAACCCGTCAGTGACCCGGTACAACCGGTCCGTGCAGTAACCAGCCCGAGCGATCGCCCGAACAGGAATCGCCCCGACAGCAACCGATACAGAAGGTCAGGAAAACGTGAAAGCCAGCCCGGCGGAACAGAAGGAGCTGCTGCGACTGCAGGCGGCAGACACGCGCCTCCAGCAACTCGCCCACACCGCGAAGAACCTGCCCCAGAACGCGGAACTCGCGGCACTCGCGCCGCAGGTCGACGCGGTTCGCCAGCGGTTCGCTGCACGCGGCGGCGAACTCGAGGATGCCCGCACCGAGCTCAAACGCATCGAGTCGGATGTCGAACTCGTCGAGGCGCGGATCACCCGTGACACCGGACGCGTCGAGCACAGTGCGTCGGTCAAGGACGTCAATGCGCTCGAGTCCGAGCTCGCCTCGTTGCGGAAGCGTCGCTCCGACCTCGAAGAGATCGAACTGGGCATCATGGAGCGCATCGAGGTGCTCGAGACCGAGGCCGCCGACATCGACGAGGAGCGCTCGGTCCTGGCCGGCCAGCAGGAGGCTCTCGAGTCCGCGCGTGCCACGGAGCAGGCGGGAATCGATGCCCAGCTGAAGGCGCTCGCTGCCGACCGCGCCACGATCGCCGGCACGATCCCGGATGACCTCCTCGCCCTGTATGAGAAGCAGCGCGGGCGCTACGGCACCGGTGCCGCCCTTCTCGTGCGCGGGGTCTCCATGGGCAGCAACGTGAAGCTGACCGAGTCCGATCTTGCCGACATCCGCCGTGCTGCTCCGGATGATGTCGTGCTGTGTCCGGACAGCGGCGCCATCCTCATCCGCAATGAGGAGTCCGGCCTGTAGTTCCGGGCCCAAGTCCGGCCTGTAGGCTGAACGGCGAATGGGTCGGCAAGACGGTCGCGTCATCCGGTTCGTGCTTCTCGAAGTGCGGGCGGATGCCGAGGAACGTCCGGGCTCCACAGAGCAGGGCGGTGGGTAACACCCACCCGGGGCAACCCGCGAGATAGTGCCACAGAAAGTAGACCGCCGCTGGTTTCGGCCGGCGGTAAGGGTGAAACGGTGGTGTAAGAGACCACCAGAGGCCAGGGTGACCTGGTCGGCTCGGTAAACCTCGCCCGGAGCAAGGTCAGACAGGGAACGTTGAGGCTGCTCGCTGAGTTCCCGGGTAGACCGCTAGAGGGCTGCGGCAACGTAGTCCCGAGATAGATGGCCGTCCACGGTGCTTCGGCACCCGGACAGAACCCGGCGTAGCAGCCGGCCCATTCGCCCCCTCTTGTGCCTGCTGGTTGAGTGGCGCGCTTTCCTGCTGGTTGAGTAGCGCTCTGCTGGTTGAGTAGCGCGAAGCGCGTATCGAAACCCCGGTGCCGTTTGAGAAGGCCGCTCGCTCTGTGCTGGTTGAGTAGCGCGCTCAGCGCGCGTATCGAAACCGCCGCCTCAGCCCCCAGCCCCTGCTTCCGGCGTAATGGGCGGGTACACGGATGTCGCAGACCGACTCTCTTTCAGCCGCTTCTTCTCCAGCCACTTGACGTGGTCGCGCAGGCCCGCTGCAACGCCTGTTCGCACGATGCCATAACTCACCAGCACTCCGGCGCACAAAAGAACGACCCACAAAATGATCACAGTAGTTGCGACTTGCAAAGGGAAATCCATAACCCGAAGCTTCCCAGCGCGAGGCCCATATCGCCTACCCCAGTTTGGGTTTCGGGACGCCATAAGAAACGCACTCGAAGGCACTGCGCTGTTTTGGACACAGATATATTTGCACCGTGACCAACGAGACGGGGTTACCCGGAGCGAGTGCGGAAGATGCGGTCGATATCGGCGAGATGAGGGATGACGACTGGATCATGCTCAGAGCCCCAATGCGGGCCTGGGAGTGGATCGGATTGCCGCTCTTTCTTCTGGCCCTGATCGCCCTCGTTGGATACCTCGGATTCAGGCTGGCACCCCATCCGACACCGACTGTCGGAGCCGTCGCCCTGATCGTAACAAGCGTTCTCTCAGTTGCGGCCACCGTGGTGGTCGGAGTATTTGGCTACCGTTCCTACGCCCGTGCGACCGCGGCTTCAGCGCGCACCCTCTTCAAAGCAATGGATCTGTGGAGTCTGTTCTACGCTGCGGATTTGATGGTCTTCGTGCTGATTACTGGAAACTGGGGCTACGTGATTGTTGCGGTCGTCCTCGGCCTCTTTGTGCGATTGAGCCGTGGGCGCGCTCGCTCGCAGATCAACTGACCGAGGTTAACGAAGAACAGCAGATTGCCGCAGGGGATTCCGCGGCGGTCGCTGAGTTGCGATCAAGATTCGGTGGCATGGGATCTCTGAACGACTTCTACCTTCATGGTGACCCGCAGGGATTGCTGACCGCAGACGAATGAGCAGACGTGTATGCGCAGTATCCAAAGAACGCGTGAGGATGTCTACGAGAACCTGCGTTGCTTGACCGCTCGCAGCCGCGACGGGCTAGCGCGGAGTGCGCCGATCTTCGTCCAGCAGCGCACCCAGGCGCTCAATCAATTGGAGGTTGTGCGGCGAACCGATTCCCGCGGCAAGAACCCCCATGCTCCCGAAGTCGGTGTTGCACCCGTAAGCGGTCCGTAGGGAGTGCATCGCTCGCGCTGGATCATCGTGCTCGTCGATAAACGGCATTGCTTGTTCGCAGACAGTCGCGAGCGCATTGGTCACGACCTCATCGAGATTGCTGCCGTCTTCCAGAACGTACCAGACGTCCGGTCGGTCACTTCGCCACTCTTCGGCGCCGTGGGGCACGTCGCCCCACGGGTGAAAAAACGGCTGCCTGATTGTCTTTCCCGGGAATCCACGGAACGTCAAGTGTTGCGCGCGTG
>JAUZGC010000084.1 GCA_030840105.1 Microbacteriaceae bacterium | reverse complement strand
GGCCGGTGCGATGGAAGTGATTGACCGGATGTCGGCCACCATGGTGTCTGCGCTCGTGAGCATCCCGGCCAGTTTTACGCCGGCTGAATGAACAACGCCCATGGTGCCGTTGAGGTCGATGTCGGATACCGCGGTCGAGGCGCTGTGCAGCGAAGTTGCGGCTGGTCCGAGAACCGAGTTGAGCGCAACGATCGGTGCAAGATTGAACTTTCCGTTGACCGGCTTCAACGATGCGACGCTGAGCCCCGAGGCGACCTTGGCGACCGGGGCAAGCGTGTTGATCGAGACCGAATCGATGGCTTCAGCCATCTGCCGTACTGCCGAAAGATCCTTCCCGATGAACGGGAGGACCTCAGCGGCGCGCCAGAGCGGATCGTGCGTTTGTGCAACCGCGCTACTTGTCGCAGCAGACAACTGCTTCGAGGTCGTGCCCAGGCCGGCGAAATCCATCTTGGTCGCCTGGGCCTTGATCGTGCTGACCAGAGTTTGTGCCTTCGTCAAGTCGGATTTCGCGTTGAGCGCGCGTATTCCTACCCAGCCTCCGGCCAGAGCGACAAGCACAATGACACCTGCAACAACGGAGATCGTGGTGACGGTTCGGCGGGAAAGACGCTTCCTTCGCCGATGGCGAATGCCAGCCCGACCGCCGTCGGATCGTCGTGCAGTGGGGCGCTTGCTCGCGCGCGCACGGTCGGCGCGGCTGTCGGTCGAATCAGTCACTATATGAACGGTAGTGCACGGATTTCGCAGACGCCGCACGACGCGGCTCTTATGTTATTTTTTGGCGCCGCAGCCGGCCGCGTCGACGGTCACCGCGGTCGGGTTGAGCATCGGTGTCACGCGCAGTTCGGGCGCTGCATATTTGCCCGCCGCGCCCGCAAAGGTCGCGGTCACAGTGCTGGACTGACCGGGGGCCAACATGACCCAGAACGTTGCGACGGGCCGGCCCAGGTCGTCGGTCATGGTGCCCAAGGTTGTTGACACTCCGGCGCTGGTTACCGCTGCGGAGGCAATCGTCGAACCGGGTGGCCCATACACGAATACTTGCGTCCTGAACTGGGTCGCACCCCACGGCCCGCTTGCTACGTAGCTTGGCAGCGTCGCGGCTTCTGCTGGAGTGAGTTTCGAGTGCAGCCCGACCGCGACAGTGAATGTCGGTGTCGTCGCCGTGCAGACATCCGTCGTGAGGTTCGCCGCGGTGGTCAGGTAGTAGTCCATCTTTGAGGCCGACATATCGCGGAAGAAGACGCCGGCCGTCGTCGACTCCGAGTTATCGGTGGGCAACACGCCGTCCAGGTGCCCAGTGGCGATGAGTTTCTGCTCCTCGGGGTGCGAACTCCAGGCGAGGATGCGATGCTCCCTGACGCCCTGCATTGCGGTCGCGAGAAGCACCCTCGGGTCGGCCTGCGTATTCATCAGTGCGCCGAACATGGTCTTGGCGACGTCAGCGAAGAAGGCATCCGTTCGGGTCGGACCGCTCGGACCCTGGTAACGGAAGTAGATCGTGTTGAGCAGGAGGGGAACCGCGTTTGCGCTCGTCAGGGTGTCACCCGTGTTCAGTGCGACCGGTCCCGTTGCGCCGAGAACCTGGGCAAGAGCGCCGGGGTCGATCGAGATGACCCCATCCACGGTGCCGCCGAATCGCTGCTGCCAGAACGCCTTCGTGATGCGCGCCGCGGTGGGGAAATCCGGCCTGCTCGTTGCGAGGTTGAGGCGAGAGTAGATGGCGGCATTGAAAAGCGCCGACAGCTTCGGATCTTCTGGAATCACGGGCTTGCCGTCCTGCCACGGGAAGTCCCGGCTCGAGGCCTGCCGGGCGAGGGTGATCGTCCCGTGGTCGACCGTCACCGCCGACAGAGCCGCCGCCGTACCGCCAAGTGCCGTGGTCTCCGCGAGATTCTGGAACACGAGGATGTAGGTACGCGGCCCCTTCGAGCCAAGGATGCCTGACGTGACCGAGCTCAGTGAACGCATTTCGCCCAATGTCGCGTTGGCGTTCGAGAGCAAAGCGGACAGCTTGTGGCCCGCTGCGCGAATCGGGGGAAGAGTGAGGCTCAGGTCGATATCGGAGACGGTGGCCGACGCGCCCCGCAATGAGGAAGACGCTGGGCCTAGGACGCTTTCGAGCGTCTTGATCGGCGCCAGGCTGATCCTCCCGTTCACGGGTCGGAGTGACGAGACCCCCAGAGTCGAGGCGATCGTCGCAATCGGTGCGATCGTCTTGTGCGACACGGAATCGACGGCTTCGGCCATCTGCCGAACGGCAATCAGGTTGTTTCCGACGTATGGCACGTGTTCGGCGACCTGCCACAACGGATCATGGGTTTGGTCGACAGCTTCCTGCGTCGACTCGGACAGCGCATTGGAGGTGTCACCGAGGCTTGCGACGTCCAGGCTGCGGGCCTGTGTCTTGAGGGTTTCCAGAAGCGATTGAGCCTTGTCCATCGCGGCATTCGCGTTGAGTGCACGCACGCCGACCCATCCGACGACGAGAAAGAGGAACGCGATAATACCGGCGAAGACCGCGAGGCCGCGCTTCAACTCGCGCGCACGGGTGGCGCGGCCGTGCGTCGAGTCAGTCACCGTTCGGGCGGTGCTACACGGAAGCTCACTGGGACCTCCAACGGCCCCCCTGGGTTAACGATAGACCTGTCTGTCGCGTCTGACACTTGAATGGCCACTCGGGGGGTATCGGCCCCGGCTAGGGTGAACGCATGAGAATTTCCGTCATCGGTTGTGGCTACCTCGGCGCGGTGCACGCGGCGGCGATGGCCGAGCTGGGCCACGATGTTGTTGGCATCGATATCGACGCCAAGAAAATCGCGCACTTGGCCGACGGGAGGCCGCCGTTCTTCGAACCTGGGCTGCCGGAGATCCTCACCTCCGCCACTGCTTCCGGGCGACTTCGCTTCAGCACGGACATCGCGGATGCTCGTGGCGCGACGGTGCACTTCGTCGCGGTCGGCACGCCCCAGCAACGAGGAAGCAACGCGGCGGACCTCCGGTACGTTGATGCCGCATTCACTTCCCTTGCTCCGCACCTTGCGGCCGGCGACCTGGTCGTCGGCAAGAGCACCGTGCCGGTGGGCACGGCGGCGAGGCTGGCCGCCGACCTGGAGGCCAGGAGCTCTGAGGCGGTGCTCGCCTGGAATCCGGAGTTCCTGCGAGAGGGTTTCGCGGTCAAGGACACGGTCTCGCCCGATCGGCTGGTCTACGGAGTTCCGAGCGGCGCTGCAGGCGAGCGCGCGACAGCGTTGCTCAACGAGCTTTATGCATCAGCCGTCGCCGCCGGCACGCCGGTAGTCGTGACCGACTACGCCACGGCCGAACTCGTCAAGGTAGCGGCCAACGCGTTTCTTGCGACCAAGATCTCTTTCATCAACGCCATGGCGGAGATTGCCGAAGTCGCGGGCGCCGACGTCACTCAACTCGCAGATGCGATCGGCTTCGATAACCGCATCGGGCGTCGTTTCCTCAACGCAGGCGTCGGCTTTGGCGGCGGATGCCTGCCCAAGGACATCCGGGCGTTCACCGCTCGCGCTGAGGAGTTGGGACGGGGCGAATCCGTTGCGTTCCTCAAGCAGGTCGACCAGATCAACCTGCGGCGAAGGCAGCGCGTCGTCGACCTGACCGTTGAGGCCCTCGGCGGGCGGGCAAACGAGAAGAAGGTCACAGTGCTTGGTCTCGCCTTCAAGCCGCATTCCGACGATGTGCGGGATTCTCCGGCGCTCAATGTTGCGGTGCAACTACGTGGGCTGGGAGCGAAAGTCGTGGCGACGGATCCGCAGGCGATCGAGAATTCTCGCC
>JAUZGC010000082.1 GCA_030840105.1 Microbacteriaceae bacterium | reverse complement strand
AGTTCCGCGAGAGCAAAAGCGTGCAGCTTCTCCTCCGTCAGGCTCGAATCGTTCATGCGCGCGCCGATGCGCTCGAAGAGCTCCTGGGCGGCCCGCTCCTTGAGCTCGGCAAGCGCATCATGCACCTTGACCACGGGCGTGGCGGGCTGCGCAACGACCGCAGGACTTGCCGAAGGCGCGATGGGGACGTCCAGGGCGACGGGCTGTGTTGCCGCCGGCGCGTCGGGCAGTGCGGTCGTCGGCGCGTCTCCGGTATCAGGGACGGGGCGGCGGGGCGGGATGCCGCGCGCGGCATCCATGCGGTCGGTCAGTTTCATGCGACAGCCTTCTTTCCATGTGCGGAACGCCATGCGGCGCTGCCGGTGTGACCGAATCGCGCGACGAGCTCGTTCAGAGCCTTCGCGGCGGGATCGTGGGTTCCTGACTGCAGGATGGGAACGCCTCGGTTGGTCGAGAGAGCAATAGCGTTCGACCGTGGGATCGAGATGTCGACTGGAACGCCAACCGTCAGCTCGACGTCATGCCTGCTCAAGCCGCTGGCTCGTTCCTCGAAATTAAGCACGACGTGCCGCGATGCCGGCATGATGCCGATGCTCGAGAGGACCGCCAGCTCCTTGCGGAGCCCGCGGATGCTCTGCACCGACATGCTGCACAGCACGACCGCGTCTGTCGCCTGTTCGACGGCAGCGAGAGCATGCTCGCCAAGGCCGGGCGAGGTGTCGATGATGACGTAACGGAAGATCTCGCTGAGCTGCTGCACGAGGTGCGCGAGCTGTTCGCCCGACACTGCGTCGCCGTCGGCCGGCGATTCGGAGCCGCACACGACAAAGAAGCCGCTCGAGTGCGGCGTGAGGAAGGTCTTCAGGACCATCGGATCGCGCGGCGCGAGATCCCGGACCATGTCGGGCAGGGAATGCGCGGGTTCGAGTGCGAGGACTGTGGCGACATCGCCGAATTGCATGTCGGCATCGACGAGCACGACCGAGTTAGGTGCGAGCTTCGCGAGTCCGACCGCGAGATTGGTTGCCACGGTCGTCTTGCCCTGGCCGCCCTTGGGAGAGACGACGGCGATGACCTGGGCACGCTCGCCCTCGGCGGTCGCCACCGTCTCAAGCGCAGCAGGCTCGGTCTCGGTCTCTGCAGACTCCGTCTCCTCCGCAGCCTCGGTCTCCGTGTCCTCCGCGTCCCCGGCGTCAGCCTTTTTTGTGGAGTTCGGGCGCGGATCGCGGGCCACCGGATTCGATTCAGCGCCGAGCAGGCCAGACTCAACGAGCCATTCGTGCAAGCTGACCAGCAAGTCGATCACGGCAGAGTCGTCGGCCGTCGGGCTCAGGACAGCGTGCACGCCCATTGCCGACACCCACTCCTCGATGACTTCGTGATTCTCATGGACAAGCACGAGAACGATGCCGGGAAAGCGAAGCCGCAACCCTGCGGACAACTCATTCGTGTCTTCGTAACTGAGGAAAGGCCCGAGGAACGCAATCTCCGGCTGCTCGCCGTCCTCGATCTGCTCGAGCACGATGTCGGTGCCGAACGGAAGATACGCTCCAGCCACGCTGGTCAGGTTGCTGCCCACCAGGTCCTGCATACGCGATTCGTATTCGCGACTGCGGCTGATGAGGACGAGGCGGCTCATTGGAACACCGCGCTTCCGGTGACCGTCGCCGAACCGCTCTCGTCGGCCTTCGCCGGTTCGCTGGTGAGCCAGACAGTCCCATTCAGCTGACCCCAGATGAGCTTCTCGACGTCGGGCGTCGGGCGTGCCACGGTGACCATGAGCACGCTGACCGGGTCCTTCGACGCCTGCGAGTCTGACGTTGTTTTAGGAGTCACGACAGCGCCCTGCTGTACTGCAAGGACGAGGACCTTGTGAAATTCCTGCTTGCTGTACGCAACCTCTTCAGGGGAACCAGCGAGCTTCACCTTCGCGGCAATCAGGATGCCGACGGTGTCGCCGGCCTTGACCGTTCCGCCGACAGCACGCTCGACGGGCAAGGCGATCGTCACGGACTGCATGCCATCTGGAAGGCTGACGTCACCATTGGCGGCACGCTTTGTCTTCGTCACCCAGCGCGAGGCGAGCAGTTGCTCTCCAGGCTTGAGGGCGACATCCGACACCCGGCCCGCGATGACCGAAAGCCTGGTGATGCGGCCGGGCACTGCAGCGGATGCCGGGATCTGCTTGACCTCGATCGACTTTTCGATCTGTGCGGCCGGAGTGCCAGCGGGAATCACCTTCGTCACGACGTATGCCGAAACGAGTTCCGCTCCGTTGGCGGCTCGGACGTCGGCTGCGCGGACGTAGCCGACGAGGACGATAGCGCCGCCAGCGGCGAGGACAATGGCCAGAAGCGCGCCGATGAGTCGAGTTTTCATGTCATTTTCCTATTTCGTGAGTCGGACGATGGATGCGCCGAGGTCGGGACCGCCGAGCATGGCGGCTGCTGCGTCGACCGAAACCCAGTGGTCGAAGTAGCCTTGGATGCCACGGCAGTTGCCGTTGCACGCTGGGGCCTTCGGGTCGATGTTCACCTGCGGGAACGACTGCCCGCCGGAGAGCTTCCAACCGGTGATCTTGAAGGCTGCGAAAGCGTAGATGTGGTACCACTTGGCGGGCCCACTGGTGACATCCGCGCCATCGAAGATCGGGATCAGAACCGTCTTGCCCGCAAGCTGCGACATCGTCGCATCGCAGGAGCCAGGGTAGGAGTTTCCCGGCTGGCTCTGCACGGTGGCATTGGCCAGGTCGACGTAGACGGAGCACCCGCTCGTGCCCGTCGGGAGCCAGCCGAATCCGCCGGGAATGGGGTGGCCGTCACGACCCTTGCAACTCAGGTTCTGGTCGTACCGGATGAGCTGGAGCGTGTGGTTGAGCGCGGGGTTGAATTCGCACCACGAGATCGCGACCGGGAGAACGACCGCACTCGCCTGCGGCGCACCCCACTCGGCCGTTGCCGTAGCGTGGACCGTCGTGGAGTTGACTCCAATGAACTTGGCGAAGGGATGCGTCAGCGCTGTGGCATTCGTGCCGGCCACGCGAGTGCTCGAGGTGACGGTCACGGAGTGAGTGGTCGGGAAGGTCGGGGTCAGCACGTTCGCGGCGCCATCATTCGCATTGCTGTTGGCGAAGGAAGCGGCCAGGGCGCTGGGATTGGTGCACACGGTATGTGAGGCGCAATCCGAGGCGACTGCCAGGGCCGCGGCATCCGCGCCGTTTTGAAGTTGCGCGCGTTCCACATAAAGCGAGCCGACATCAAGCGATATCGCGATGCAGCCGAGCAAAGGCACCATCAGGATGCCGACCATCACGGCCGTCGCGCCGCGTTCGGATCGAAGCCGATCGTTTAGCCACCACATCGCATTACTCCTTTACCGGCCAGAGGTAGTGAGGCGCCGAAGAATCCCGTCATGAGCGCGACATTGTAGTTGATGGTGACGGCCACGTTTCCGCCGGCCGTACAGGTCGCCGGGGTGATAGTGATCTGTCCGGTAGAGATGGCCGGACTAATGGACGGCGCGGCCGCGATGGCCGCGGACTTGGCTGTCGGCAGGCTGTTCTGGATGGCCATCGACCTGGCGCCTTCGCGAGCGGCGTTGGACAGCGAAATCTGGATGTTGTAGACCCGGCTGAACTCGATGAGTCCGAGCACGAGAAGAATGAGAACGGGAAGCACGAGAGCGAATTCCACGGCGGCAGCGCCGCGCTCACTTCGTTTACCTCGTATACGCATCATGCGATTGCCCCTTCGGGTGGGCGGGAATGGTGCGGCGGCGGCTTCCTGGGTAGGACGCCGCCGCCCGAACACGATTGGTTGAGCTCGGATTAGAGCCGGCCTGCCACGCCATTGAACATGGCGCTGAGGTTGGTGCCGATGAGTGCGACGGCGCCAATGATGACGACGGCGATCAGGGAGACCATGAGGCC
Organism: Microbacteriaceae bacterium; assembly: GCA_030840105.1. Lineage (GTDB taxonomy): Bacteria > Actinomycetota > Actinomycetes > Actinomycetales > Microbacteriaceae > JAUZGC01. The sequence continues at coordinate 718 of JAUZGC010000082.1, read as the reverse complement.
GTACTCAACCGCGGTGGCGCCGTCTTCCTTGCGCATGCTGTTGAGGAGGGCCTGGAGCTGGGTGAAGAGTTTCATTGTTCGGGTTCCGTTCTGTGTGGAGCAGACTCGGGTCGGCTGCTCGGTTGCAACGAACGCTATGCCGATTGAGACTTCCTCACAAACCCCCAGCGCGGGTGCGCCTCCTTTGGGGTTCCTGTGAGAACCCTATGAGAAACACGAGGAATGCCCGCGACCAGTTTTGGTCGCGAGTGAGCAATTTCTCCCAGCTCACATCCAGAAAACCGTGCCGAACATTCCGTTGACGGCAACCCCGAGGAGCGCAACGGAAGCGGAAACGACGACAGCGAACTCAACCATGGGCGCGCCCCAGACACCGGCACCCGCGCGAGAAAGGCGGGTGGAACTGGTGTCGAAAAAGAAACGCACTTCTGACCCCTTTGAGTTCGGGTATCGCCGGGTGTGAGCGCACTCTAACCCCGAACCGGCCCGGCTTTCGACTCCCAGCTCGCGGGGCGCCTCCATGGGGGTGGACACCCCGCGGGCCACTTCTCAGCGCGCGGCGACGAAGACCGCGATGAACGATCCGAGCAGCATGGACGGACCGAACGGGATCGAGCCGCGCATGGTGGTCTTGCGGAGCGCAAGCGCGACAAGCGACACAACCGCACCCACGAGGACTCCCGCGAAGAGCCCGATCAGCCAGGTGTTCCAGCCGAGG
>JAUZGC010000074.1 GCA_030840105.1 Microbacteriaceae bacterium | reverse complement strand
AGGCCAGGGTGGCGTTCGGCGAGAAGTTCCAGCAACTCCTGGAGCCCGCTCGGCTCGATATTCCATCCCATCGCGGTGAAGGGGCCGGGCTGCGGAACCTGCTCGACGTGCTCCGAGCCGGGCCATGTCGCACCGGCCCGGTCGTAGGCGGCGTCGGTGTCTTCCGGCATCCGCACCAGTGATGTGGAGTAGTAGTTCACGCCAAGCAGATCGATCGGCTGGTGGATTGCGGCCAAGTCGCCGGGGAGGACGAACGCCCAGTCCGTGATCGCCGCGGTGTCCTCCAGGAGGTCGGCCGGGTACTCGCCGTTGAGCATCGGGCCCGTGAACGCGCGGTTGCCGAGCGCATCGAGCCGGCGGACGGCCTCGGGGCCGGTCGGACCGGACGGGCGCAGCGCGTGGACGTTCAAAGTCACCGAGAATTCCGGAGAGTTGGTCACCGTCTCGCGCAGCGCGGTCAGCGCAAGGCCGTGGGCGAGGTTCAGGTGGTGGACGGCCTGGAGTGCGGCGAGTGGATCCTGTCGCCCCGGGGCGTGTACGCCCGATCCGTAGCCCAGATAGGCGGCGCACCAGGGTTCGTTGAGCGTCGTCCACATGGCGACGCGGTCCCCGAAAGCGTGACCCGCAATCCGGGCGTACTCGGCAAACGCGATGGCGGTGTCGCGATAGGTCCAACCGCCTTCGTCTTCCAGCGCCTGCGGAAGATCCCAGTGATACAGCGTCACGGTCGGTGTGATGCCACGCGAAATCAGGCCGTCGATCAGCCGCGAATAGAAGTCGATGCCCTCCGGGTTCGCCGGGCCCCGACCGGTTGGCTGGATGCGCGGCCAGGAGATCGAGAACCGGTAGGACTGCAGGCCGAGCTCCGCCATGAGATCGAGGTCTTCCTCGAGGCGGTGGTAATGGTCATCCGCAACATCGCCTGTGTCGCCGTTGATGACGGCACCGGGGACTCGGCTGAAGGTGTCCCAAATGGACTCACCGCGGCCGCCCTCGCGAGCCGCGCCTTCCACCTGGTAGGCCGCGGTGGCGGAACCGAAGACGAAGCCGGCGGGGAACTCGAGCCCGGCGTCGCGGAAGTCGAGGTTGCCTGTTGATGACACGGTGGATCCTTTCACGAGCGGCATTGCGCGGATGTCATCCTGCGTGGTTTAGAAGCATACAGTAACCTACAGAACGAAAACTTTCGCATAATGCTGTAAAGATTGACCCCCATTGTTGCCGCGGATATGTTGGTCGCTGACGGAGAAGGCCTTGGGTGATCCCTTGAAATGGGGGTGTCGAATTCGTGAAGGTTTCTTTGAATGTCAGAGAGATTCAGCCGCCGCACAAGCAGGAGAAACACCATGACACAGTCCATTCCCCGAGCGCGCATCGTTGTCGTCGGAGGGGGTCCACGGGCCTCCTTTTTCCTTCGCCAGGCGTCGCTTCTGCCCGAGCGCTTCGAGGTGGTCGGCGTTCACAGCCGCAGCGCGGAAACTCGCGCCGCGGTCGAGGCGAAGTGGGGGCTCCGCACCTTCGACAGCGTCGAGGCGCTGATCGATCTCAAGCCCGACTTCGCGTTCGTCGCGGTCGCACGAGTGGGAGCCACGGAGCCGACGATCGCGTTCGCGGAAGCCGGCATCCCGGTCATGGTGGAGACCCCGCCCGCGCCGGGCGTTCAGGACCTCCGCGGCCTCTGGGAACGCGTCGGCAGCACCGGCCTGGTGCAGGTCGCGGAGCACAGCATGTACATGCCCTCGAACATCGCCAAGCTCGCGGCCGTCGAGAAGGGGATCATCGGCACGCCAACCTCGGTCCACGTCTCGTCCAACCACCTCTATCACGCGGTCGCGATCATGCGCGGATTCCTGCACGCGGGTCTCGGCGAGACGACGGTGCGCGCAACTGACTTCACCGCGCCTCTCGTCACCCCCGTCATCAACGACGCCTGGCAAGAAGACCAGACGCCGAAGGACAGAGCGACCACCCTGGCGACCGTGGACTTCGGTAAAACCATGGGCCTGTATGACTTCACCGACATGCAGTGGTTCAACCCGCTGCGTTCGCGCCGGCTCCTGATTCGCGGTTCGCTCGGCGAGTTCAACGACAACCACATCGTTCGCGTGTCGGATGACGCCATCATCGAGTCGCGAGTGCTCCGCCGGCAGACCGGCGTCGACCTGAACCACGAGGGCTTCGATCTCGACACCATATCGATCGATGGCGACGTCCTCTACCGCAACCCGTTCAAGGGACTGCGGATGTCGGACGAAGACATCGCCGCGGCTAACCTCCTCGGCGGCATGTCCGCGTGGGTGTACGGCGACGGCCCGGCGCCGTATCCCCTTGAGGACGGCAGCCAGGATCACCTGATCGGCCTCGCAATCGAGGAGTCTGCAGCCACCGGGCAGCCGGTTACGACGGCTCGTGAGGCGTGGGCGAAGTGACCATGACGGATGCCGGCTGGATGCGCGATCTCGGCGCCACCGGCATCCGCGTCTCGGCAATCGCCGCGGGCGGCTCGTCTTTCGACGGGCGTGCAGAACGGCAGGCGGACGCGGATCCGATTGAGCCGATCCGCGCGGTGCTGCGTAGTCCGGTTCGCACCATCGACACCTCGGCCGCGTACGGAGCCGGCGAGAGCGAGCGCCGGATCGGCGCCGCCATCGCGGCCGTCGGGGGCCTGCCCAGCGACGCGATCGTGACGACAAAGGTGGCCGGGCAGACCGGTGCATTCTCCGGAGCGCATGTTCGCGCATCCGTCGCTGCGAGCAAGGCCAGGCTCGGGCTTCCTGAGCTTCCGCTCGTGTACCTCCACGATCCCGAGTTTCATTGCTTCGACGACCTCACGGCACCCGGCGGTGCGCTCGAGACGCTCGTGGCGCTGCGTGAAAGCGGCGAAATCGGCCATCTCGGCGTAGCCGGAGGATTCCTGCCCGAGCTGCATCGCTACCTGGACACCGGTGTCTTCGAGGTCCTCCTTGTGCACAATCGGTGGACCCTGGTCGA
>JAUZGC010000005.1 GCA_030840105.1 Microbacteriaceae bacterium | reverse complement strand
ACATGCTGTTGACGGCGGGGGAGCGCATCTCGATGGCACTCCTCGCGATGGCGATCAAGAGCATGGGCTACGACGCACGCTCCTTCACGGGCAGCCAGGCCGGAATGATTACGGATGCCCAGCACGGCGCCGCTCGCATCGTCGACGTCACGCCCGGCCGCATTCGCGATGCCCTCGATGAGGGTGCGATCGCGATCGTTGCCGGTTTCCAGGGTTTTAACCGCGACACCAAGGACATCACGACTCTCGGCCGCGGCGGTTCGGACACGACCGCCGTCGCGCTCGCTGCTGCCCTCGGCGCCGAGATCTGCGAGATCTACACGGATGTCGATGGCGTCTTCACGGCGGACCCGCGAATCGTGCCGAACGCGCGCAAGATCGACCGTATTTCAAGCGAAGAGATGCTCGAGCTCGCGGCGGCCGGTGCCAAGGTCCTTTATATACGGGCAGTGGAATATGCGAGGCGGCACGGCGTGATCCTCCACGTGCGGTCCTCGTTCAACAACAATGAGGGCACTCTCGTGCTCTTCGAAAATGCGGCCGACGCCGCGAAGCAGGAAGACGGAAGCACAGTGGAAGCTCCCATAATCGCCGGTGTCGCAACCGACCTCAGCGAAGCCAAGATCACGGTCGTCGGCGTACCAGACGTTCCCGGCAAGGCCGCGCAAATCTTCAAAATCGTCGCCAAGACCGACGCCAACGTCGACATGATCGTCCAGAACGTGTCCGCCGCCGCGACCGGCCTGACCGACATCTCGTTCACCCTGCCCAAGTCGGAGGGCCAGCGCGTGCTGACTGCCCTCAAGGCCGAGCAGGACGACGTCGGGTTCCAGAGCCTGCAGTACGACGACCAGATCGGTAAGCTCGCCCTCGTCGGCGCCGGTATGCGCACCAATTCGGGTGTCTCGGCGCAGCTCTTCGAAGCGCTGTACGAGGCCGGCATCAACATCGAGATGATCTCGACGAGCGAGATCCGGATCTCAGTCGTCACGCGTGCGGACAGCGTCAACGAGGCAGCCAGGGTCGTGCACCGTGCGTTCGGCCTCGACGGCGAAGGAACCGCCATCGTCTACGCGGGAACGGGGCGCTAGCAGTGAGCGAGACCAAGCCAGTCAACGTCGGCGTGGTTGGAGCGACCGGCCAGGTCGGCGCGGTGATGCGTCGCCTGCTCGAGGAGCGCGACTTCCCGATTGCGAGCATCCGCTTCTTTTCATCCGCTCGTTCGGCCGGGTCGACCCTGCCGTTCAAGGGCCAGGAGATCGTCGTTGAGGATGCCGCGACGGCCGACCCCACGGGCCTCGACATCGCGCTGTTCTCTGCTGGCGCGACTGGCTCGAAGGCACAGGCGCCGCGGTTCGCTGCGGCCGGAGCCATCGTCATCGACAACTCGAGCGGATGGCGCATGGATCCGGATGTCCCGCTCGTCGTGAGCGAGGTCAACCCGGAGGCCATCGCCGACGCGCGCAAGGGCATCATCGCGAACCCGAACTGCACGACCATGGCCGCGATGCCCGTACTCAAGGCACTGCACGACGAGGCCGGCCTCGAGCGTCTGATCGTCAGCACGTACCAGGCGGTTTCCGGCTCTGGGCTCGCGGGTGCCGAAGAGCTGGCGGATCAGGTGCGCGCGGCCGTCGCCGACGAGAACCTGCTCGGCCTCGTCCACGACGGCTCGGCCGTCACCATGCCGGCTCCGGTCAAGTACGTGCGGCCCATCGCCTTCGATGTCATTCCGCTCGCCGGATCCATCGTCGATGACGGCCTCAACGAGACCGACGAAGAGAAGAAGCTCCGCAACGAGAGCCGCAAGATCCTCGGGCTGCCCGAGCTGTTGGTGAGCGGAACATGTGTCCGCGTACCCGTGTTCACCGGTCACTCGCTGTCGATCAACGCCGAATTCTCCCGTGCGATCTCGCCGGAGCGCGCCGCCGAACTGCTGCAGGATGCGCCGGGTGTCGTAGTGACGGATGTCCCCACTCCGCTCGAAGCGGCCGGCCAGGACCCGAGTTACGTGGGTCGCATCCGTCAGGATGAGGGCGTGCCGGGTGGTCGCGGACTCGCCCTCTTCATCAGCAACGACAACCTGCGCAAGGGCGCGGCGCTCAACGCCGTGCAGATCGCCGAGCTGGTCGCCGCTTCCCTGTAGCCCCGCAACGCCGCAGCGGGCAGAGCGTCATCGCGCGCCACCATAGACTTATCGGGTGAGTAATCCCCCCATCGACGTCGTCCTCATCGGTGGCGGCATCATGAGCGCGACGCTTGGTGCGCTCATCCAGCGTGTGCAGCCCGATTGGTCCATCCGCATCTATGAGGCGCTCGGCGAAGTCGCCGAGGAGAGCTCGAATCCGTGGAACAACGCCGGAACCGGCCACGCCGCGCTGTGCGAGCTGAACTACACCCCGGAAGCGCCGGATGGATCCATCAATCCGGCCAAGGCCGTGAGTATCAATGAGCAGTTCCAGCTAAGCCGCCAATTCTGGGCGAGCCTCGTCGAGGCAGGCGACCTGCCGGATCCGAAGGGGTTCATCAATTCGACCCCGCACATGACATTCGTCCGCGGCAGGGACAACGTCGCGTACCTTCGCACGCGGTACGCCGCACTCAAGGACCAGCCCCTGTTCGCCGGCATGGAGTACAGCGAGGATCCGGCGGTCATCGCCGAGTGGGCTCCGCTGCTCATGAAGAAGCGGTCGACGAAGCAGAAGATTGCGGCCACGCGGGCGACCGCGGGCACGGATGTCGACTTCGGTGCACTCACCCGGGCGCTCACCAATAATGTGGTTGCGCACGGCGGGCAACTCGCCCTCAATCACAAGGTTCGCAGCATCCGGCGCCTCAAGGATGGACTCTGGTCGCTCAAGGTGCGCCACTTGGTCGGCCAGACGTCGTACGAGGTCACGGCGCGGTTCGTGTTCGTCGGGGCAGGCGGAGGCGCGCTGCACCTGCTGCAGAAGGCGCGCATCCCCGAGATCGAGGGCTTTGGCGGGTTCCCGATCAGTGGCAAGTTCCTGCGCACGACTGATCCGAAGGTCGTCGCGCAGCACCAGGCCAAGGTTTACGGCAAAGCCGACGTCGGCGCTCCGCCGATGTCAGTGCCGCACCTCGACCGGCGCGTCGTCGACGGCGAGGCATCCTTGCTGTTCGGCCCGTACGCAGGTTTCAGCCCGAAGTTCCTGAAGAGGGGGTCGTGGTTCGACCTGCCCGGGTCGGTGCGTCCGCACAACCTCGGTCCCATGCTCGCCGTCGCGAGGGACAACTTCGACCTGCTCAAATACCTCATCGGTGAGGTTCTGGCCAGCCGGGCCAAGAAGGTCAAGGCACTCCAGCAGTTCATGCCGACCGCGAAGAGCGAGGACTGGGAACTCATCACGGCCGGCCAGCGCGTACAGGTCATGACGAAGGACGCCAAGCGGGGCGGCGTGCTGCAGTTCGGTACGGAGGTCATCACTTCAGAAGATGGCTCGATCGCCGGCCTCCTCGGCGCATCGCCCGGCGCATCGACGGCCGTGCCGATCATGCTCGATCTGCTGGCGCGCTGTTTCCCGAATCACTACCCCCAGTGGCTTCCCGCACTCAAGGCGCTCGTTCCGACGATCGGAACAAAGCTGAATGACTCGCCTGACAAGGCCAAAGAGGTCCTGGAGTCCACGGCGAAGGTGCTCGGTCTCACGCTTTAGCCTGATGCGGCGCGTTCAGCCAGCGCCTGCGGGGTGAGCGGTTCAGGGCCCGCGGGTCGTCTGGCATGAGATCAACTTAGTGCGGGCGTGTAAAGCGGTAAACGAGCTCGATTGCACCATTCGGAAATGTCGTCGTGTGTATGAGTTTGAGGGGCGCAGTTGGGCCGGCGAGGGGTAACAGGCGTTTGCCGGAGCCGAGCACAACGGGAACTACGGTGAGGAACAACTCGTCGAGCCGACCGGCGTTCGCGAACTGTGCAGCGACGTTTCCGCCGCCCACGATCCACACATTCTTGCCCTCCGCCGCCTCGAGGGCCGCGGAGTGAACCATGGTCGCATCGCCCCTATGAAAGCGGATGTCGGCACCGGGCACAGTCGGGAGTTCGCGTGAAGTTAGAACCCAGACCGGAAGTGATCCGTATGCCCACGGCTCGGCGACCTCATCCAGGATGTACTCATACGTGACGGAGCCCATAACGATTGCTCCGACTCCACCCATGAATTCGTCGTACCGTGCTTGAAAGGTCTCGAATCCGAACTGACGTAGCCAATCGATGCGGTCGTTGTCGTCGGCAATGTACCCGTCAATTGTCGACGCGACGTAATACTGAGTTACTCCCATGCCGCGCACTGTACTGCGCACCACTGACGTGGCCTGTCACGCTGTTCGCAGGCGTGCCGTCTTGACTAACATTCGAACGTATGTTCGAATGGGTGGATGAGGTGGAGCGGGCAGGAGATCGCGGTCGAGCAGCCCGAAACGCTGCCCGGTCTTGCCCGCTTGAGCAACCTGGTGCGCTCGGTGCGCACGCCCGAGTTCGCCGGCATCACCTTCCATGAGGTGCTCGCCAAGTCGGCCCTCAACAAGATCCCGGGCGGCGGTGGCGCCCTGCCCTTCGGTTGGACCATCAATCCATACCGCGGATGCAGCCATGCCTGCGCCTATTGCCTGGGACCAGAGACCCTTATTTTGATGGCAGATGGTCGGCAACAGCCCCTCTGGTCAATGCAGGTCGGCGACGCGATTATGGGTACCGAGGTGCGTGGCCAATACCGGCGCTACGTCCCGACGACTGTCCTCGCATCGTGGAACACCGTCAAGCGCGGTTATCGCATCACATTGGCCGACGGCACCGAGCTCGTCGCAAGCGGCGATCATCGGTTTCTCACCGAGCGAGGATGGAAGTACGTCACTGGCGCCATGAGCGGTCAGGATCAGCGCCCGTACCTGACGACCAACAACAAGCTTGTCGGGTTCGGTCGGGGCGGACTCACGGCAATCTCCCGCAAGCTCGACCTCGCTGGAATGGCCGTCAAGCCGGACGCGAAGCTCCAGATCGTATCGATCGAAGACCTAGGCAACGAGATCGACCTGATCGACATCACGACGGGGACAGGCGACTTCATCGCCAACGGCGTCGTCAGCCACAATTGCTTCGCCCGCCCCACCCACAAGTACCTCGACCTTGACACTGGCAAGGACTTCGACAACGAGATCATCGTCAAGGTCAACGTTGGCGAGGTGCTCGCGAAGGAGCTCGCCAAGCCGAGCTGGGAGCGGCATCCGGTCGCTTTGGGAACCAACACCGACCCGTACCAGCGGGCGGAAGGCCGCTACGCGCTCATGCCGGGGATCATCGATGCGCTCGCCGGCTCCGGTACGCCCTTCAGCATTTTGACCAAGGGCACGCTGTTACGCCGGGACCTCGGCCAGATTGCGGATGCCGCGGCGCGCGTCCCCGTGGACCTCGCGATGTCGATCGCGATCTACGACGACGAACTCCAGCAGTCCGTCGAACCTGGCACGCCGTCGACGAAAGCGCGGCTCGCGACGGTGACCGCCGTGCGCGACCACGGGCTCGACTGCGCGGTGTTCATGATGCCGATCCTGCCGTACCTGACCGACACGAGAGCGCACCTGGATGAGGCACTTCGGCAGGCGAAGGCCGCGGGTGCGACATCCGTTCTCTATACCGCGATGCACCTGCGAGCAGGGGTGAAGGAGTGGTTCATGCTCTGGCTTGAGCGCGAGCATCCCGAACTCGTCGGGCGGTATGTGCAGCTCTACGGCAAGGGTGCGTACGCGCCCAAGGAGTACCGCAAATGGCTCGCCGCGAAGATCAAGCCGCTCATCCGGGCGCACGGGCTGGAGCGCGGGCGGGAGGATCCGCTGACCGGTGGAGTGCGTTCGACCGCGCTCGGCACGACGCGCACGGCCGAGGGTGAACGCGTGAGGTTTCGACCGGAGCGCTCGCTGATCCCGGAGGAACTCCCGCCAAGCGCCGTTGGCGGTGCGGCGATCGAGGCGCAACCGACGCTTTTCTAGTTACTCCGCGGTGCTCTCAGGATCCGCGCAATCGATGTGCACCGGTCGCCTGACAGGTGGGATAATCCGAATGTGGGGCTTCCCATCTCGGGCCGCTTCGCACGGGGGATTGCGTCGGTGGCCATGAGGGGGCGGGCATGTCGTTAGGGTTGCCAAGCCATCTCGCGCGCGTGACCAACAGCAGGGGGCTGGCTAACGCTTCGCACTGGGCGGGCCTCGTGTGTCTCGCCGCCACGCTCGTCAACCTGGGGGTCCTTCGCGCAGGCCATCCGTTCGGAACATTCGCGCCCGCGGCCGTCGCGCTCATCCCCATGGCCACACTTCTCGTGCTCCTCAACCGCCGATGTACGATCTCGCTCACAATCGCCTATCTCGCCGTCGGGGCTGTGTGCACCTTCTTCTATGCGAACACGGTCCTTCTGGCCACGCCGACGTTCATCAACACCAACCTGTTTGCGCTCTCGCTGCCCATCGTCGCGATGACCATGGTCGGCGGCGCCGGGTCAGCGGCTCTCGTCGGGGTGTTGTGGGCCACGCTGGGTTTCGCCCTCGCCGAGCTCGCGATCTTCGTGGCGGCCGTCGTGACCCACCACGGTTTCCGGATGGATTATGGGTCCCTGGGTGCGTATCTCCTGCTGGTCATAGTGCTGCTGGCTGACGGAATGACTAGGGGAGGGCGTCACCTTCCCCAGGTGACGATTCACCGCGCCATCCGCGATGACCAGGTCATCCACATTCGCCACGAGCTCTCCCTCGAGTCGGCTGCGGAGCTGCACGACACCGCGCTCAGCGAGCTCATCACGATCGCAAACGCGGTTCCCGGACCACTTGCTCCTGCACTGAGGCGCCGGATCGAGGCCGATCTGCGCCTGCTTACGGAGGACCGCGTTCCTCTCGCGTCTGACCAGTTCGGCGCGGCGGCCGAGGAGATCTGGCTTTCCAGCGACATGTACGCCGCAATCGAATTCGCCCGTGACGACGGCCTCGCGGTCGAGGTCTCCGGGGAACGCGATGCGCTCAGCAGGTTGAGCCCCGAGTGTCGTCGCGCAGTCGGCCTTGCCGTTCGCCAATGCCTGGTCAATGTGCTCAGGCACTCGGGCAGTGCAACAGCAGACGTGGCGATTGCGGCGTCCGAGAACGAGGTTTCCGTGCTTGTTGCTGATGCCGGGCGCGGCTATCTGCAATCGGATGAGCACCCGGAGCGACTCGGCCTCAGGAACTCGGTGCAGGAGCGGATCGGCCGCGTGGGCGGTCGCGTCACGATCTGGTCGGCCCCTGACGTCGGCACGTCGGTCATGCTGCTCGTTCCAATCGCCGAAACGCACGACATCTCGGTTGCGTCATGAGGCTTGAGCGCACGCCGGAGCAACTTGACCCGCTTGCCATCTACGCGCTGAGGCCGATGGTGCCCTTGGTCTGCACGGTCGTTGTTGGCTACGCGATTATCGCGACGGTAGCGCACGAGGGGCAGATCGGGAGTCCCCTGCTTGCCGTCGCCTCGGTTCTCGTGCTCACGGTTGCTGCCATCATCTTCGTGGTCGCCGCGCACCCTGCGTTCTCACCCATCAAGCTGGGCACGCACCTGCTCATTATCGGACTCGCGATCGTAGCAACGGGGCTGTTCGCGGCCTCGGTATGGGGTACAGACCATCTCATCCAGGACAACTGGGGGCAGATCGCGATTGGGCTCCTTCTGGCCGCGATGGCGAGCTTCCGCCCACCTGGCGAGATCCTTCTCTCCGGCGGTGTGGCCGCCGCAATCGTCGGCGCCATCGCGGCGGGGGAGACGCCGTTCCTCACGATCTCAAGCAGCCCGATTTTGTACATCACCGTTGCAGCGACCCCCATCCTCGCGTTCAGCTTCGCTG
>JAUZGC010000286.1 GCA_030840105.1 Microbacteriaceae bacterium | reverse complement strand
CCACACCATGTTGAGGTTGGACGGGCCGTTCTTCTCGAAGTTCTGCTTCCAGGTCTCGTAGCGGTAGGTGTCCGGTATCGCAGTGTCGAATGGCGCTGCGTTCGGGTCCGTGATCGCATTGAGCGACGGGATGGCGGAGCTGGCGTGCAGCTGGAGCGACGGGGAGAATAGCTGCGCTGGGTTGCCGCCCGCCATGACGTCCTTCGCCGTGCAGTAGTACTGCTGCCAGGTCGCACCGGCCGGCTTGTTCTCGCCGTACTCGAACTCACCGAAGTTCTTCGCGGTCTTGCCGGCGGACTGGACCGAGGTCCAGAGGAAGCCGGACCGCTGGTGACCCAGCACGTCTTCCTCGGTGTCGTATGAGCGGGTGTACTCGCCCGCGCTGGTCTGGGTGTATGCCGGGTTGTCGCCCTGCATGAGCCAGTTGTGGCCTTCAGCCGAGTTCGTCCCGATGTCGTAGATGTTGTCGTACAGGCCGAACTGGGTCGCGAGCGCGTGCTGGTTCGGGGTGACCTTCTGACCGAACTGCGCCAGCGACGGGTCGCCGTTGCCTTGCGTCATGTCGCCGTAGAGCTGGTCGTAGCTGCGGTTCTCCTTGACGATGAGGAACACGTGCTTGATGGCCGACGGGTCCCCGATGCGCTTCGGGATGGCGACGGCCGGCAGGTTCGCGTCCTGGCTGGCCTGGGCCTGCTTGACCGAGGTGGCGTCCCAGCCGTTCTGGACGAATACCGTCGGGGTGTACTTCTGGATCTCCTGGTCGCTTGGCAGGGTGAACCGGGTGAGCGAGGCGGTGGTCGCGTGGGTGCCGTGACCTGTCGCCGGGGTGGTGCCCTGCCCCTTGTTGAAGGTCAGCAGCGGACCGCGCGCGTCGATTCCGCGCGTGTTGGTGACCACGATCTGGCCGTTCACGGTGCTGACGTTCTCCGGGAAGTAGTCCGTCGGCAGGAGGCCGATGTAGCTGGCCGGGTCGCGCGGGTCCTTTGTGTTGACTGTGTACACCGCGATGGCGTTGGCGCTGCCGAGGGAAACCAGCAGGTGGTCGCCCTGCATGGTGATCGCGGTCGGCTCGTAGCCGGTCGTGGACGAGGCCCACGGCTGGGTCGCAATGGTTTGCATGACGCTGCCGGACTTCGTGTCGATGACCGAGACGGTGTCGCTGTTCGTGTTGGCCACGTACAGGGTGGTGCCGTCGACGTACATCGCTGTCGGGTGGAGCTGGACGGGGATCGATGAAACCGGCGTCGACGGGTTCGCCGTGTCGATGACACTGACCGTGCCCGTCGTGGATGTGCCCAGCGTGTTGTCGGCGGGCACCTGGGTGCCGTAGGAGTTCATTGTCGTGTCTCCCGCGACGGCCTGGCGGCCGCCCTCATTCGACACGTAAAGCGTATTGCCGACGAACTTCAGCTGGCGCGGAGCGATGCCCACGGCGAACGTCTCCTTGATCGTGCCGGCGACCGGGTCGATCGCAACCACGGTGTTCTGGCCGTTGACGGCAGCGTAGAGGGTCGAGCCGTCGGTGGAGAAGGCCATGCCGGCCGTCAGCGCCTGGAGAGTACCCGTGGTCGGGACAGTGATTTTGGTGCCGGCTCCGAGCGAGCCGTCCGCGTTGAACGGGTACCGGACGAGGCCGGTGGCGACCGGGGCGAAGAGGAACTTCCCATCGGGGGAGAAGGCCGGGCCCTCCTGGCCGACGGTACCGTCGGAGATCTTGAGGTAGGCCATGTTCCCGTACCCGGCGTTGGTCGCCGCGGTCGCGAACGACGCGGCCGCGAGGGTGCCCGCCGCCGCCACCGGCTTGTAGTTGCTGAGGTCGAAGACCTGCAGGTCGACCGAGCGGTCGGTGCTGGTTCCGACGAGGAAGCGGCCGTCGGGGCTGACAACCGACCCCATGATCTTACCGAACGGCGTCATCACTCGGTCGCCGATGGGCTTGATCATCTGACCGGATGCGACCTGTAACCCGCCGCTGTATTGGGTTCCGACCTGCTGGTCGCCGAGCGCAATCGTCGACGCTGTGGCGATGCCGCCGCCCAGCAGGGCAAGGGTGCAGCCCGCAGCGGTGGCCGCGAGGACGCGGTGCCTATTGGCCAGCGACGCGAGATGGCGCAGGAGGGACTGCCCGCGCCGAGGTGAATTGCTTTGCATCTACGTACCTTTCAGGTGTTCGTATTGCTGAGAACGCAGCCCCGCGATAGCGTTGCGGGGGCGCTCGGACAGGTGGTGCGGTCCCCTAAACGGGGCCCAAGACAGACATTGGCGTACCCCCGTGAGGGGGTCAAACAAACAGTCCATGAATGGCAGGTAAACCGCTCCTGGTCACGCGTGTCTCTGTGCCATCCGTACCTTCGTTGGTCCCGGGCGCAGCTACCACGCTCACTCGCCGGGTGCGGCATCCATAACCCCGTGGATGAGCGCGCCGAGTTCTGCCTTGACTGGTTCGGCGTCCGCAATGAGGTCAAATGGAGGGCGCAGATAGAATGCCAACCTTCTCGTCGCCCCCGCGCCTGCTCGTCCTCTGCGGCCGGTCGTATGCCGGAAAGAGCATGCTCGCCGACGTCCTCCGCCTGCTGGGTGTGCGGGTCGTCAGCCTCGACGAGATCATGGAGCGCCGTGGTCTCTCAAGTGGCGACGGCCTTCCGCTGCGCGAATGGCAGCGCACCCACGAGATCGCGGTCGCCGAGACCGCTGAACTGCTGGATGCCGGCCTCACGGTTGCCGTGGACGACACCGGATCCCCGCGATTCCTGCGAGACGGCTGGCGATCGCTCGCGCTGAAACACAGTGCGGTGCCCGTTCTCATCTATCTGGATGCTTCGCCCGAGCTTGTACGCGAGCGATGGCGGGCGAACGCCACCGCTGGCTCTCGACACCAGGTCGTCGAAGACGTGCTCGAGGAGCATCTCGCCGCCTTCGAGCCGCCCGCTGCCGACGAGCATCCGGTGGTCCTGGATGCGCTGCAATCGCCGGATGAGTGGCGGGCGACGATGGTGGCCGAGCTCGGGCTCAAGTAAGCGCGTCCTATCGTGACCGCTCCGCCTCCTATTCCGCGGAGGGCATGTTGAGGAGCTGTGCTGGCGCTCAAGCCATCGAGGAGTTGGTCGCCGGCTGCATTACGGGCGGGGCACTTGCCTGCTCGTTCTGGCCGTCGAAGTGCGGACACGGCTGTACCCCGTAGAGCAACAATTCGGGAACCGGGTGGTGAACTTTTGCCGAACTTGGCCCTGGTCGTCTTCTGCGCTCTCGGCGTTCTCATAGGCTTCCCTAAGCCACCCCCTTGGGGGGCAAGCATCCCGCCGTATCACCGAAAGTGACCATCTCTTCAATGTCAGTGCGCGCCCGCCTCGGAGTCTTTTGGGCAGTGACCGCACTAGTGATCGCCGCGGGTGTCGTGGTGTCCGTGGCTGTACCCCGTTCGAGCACAGCAGTCGGGCAGAAGCGCTCGTTCCAGGTGAACGCCAACACCGACAACTGCGGCAGCGGATGGCCGAGTGCGCGAGCAGGAACCCAGACCTTTCGCGTGACCAACACGACGATCGCTGGGATCGAGGTCTACGTCCAGAACGTCCGGACGAAGGCGGTCTACCTCGACCTCGAGAACATCGGGACGGGGGCGAGTGCCAGCGGATCCGTGACGCTCGGTCCGGGCACCTACCGGTTCGTGTGCGTCTCCGCCGAGTCGGATCCCGTTGCTGGTCCGTCCGTCACGGTGACCGGTTCCGTGGCAGGGCTGTCGTTGACGCCGGGGATCGTTCCGGTGACCCGGGCCGACCTGATCGGACCGGCGAAGGCATACACCGCCTGGGTGGAGACGCAGTTGCCGGTGCTCGCGGCGCAGGCCGCCGCGGTGTCAGCGGATGTCTCCAGAGGCGATCTGGCCGGCGCGAAGCGGGATTGGCTGTCCGCGCACGAGACGTACGAGACACTCGGCGCGGCCTACGGCGCGTTCGGGACGTATGACGCAGCCATCAACGGCACGCCGGCCTCTGGGCAGACCGCCCTCGGCGATCCCGGTCTGACCGGATTCCACAAGATCGAAGCGCTGCTGTGGTCAGGAGCGCCCGCGGCAACCATCGCGCCATACGCATCCCGATTGATTGCCGACGTCGCAGCGCTGCAGGTGTGGTTCCGCACGGCCCAGGTCGATCCGCAGGACATCGGGCTCCGGGCGCACGAGATCCTTGAGAATGCTCTTCAGTTCGAGCTCACCGCACGGACGGATGCCGGCAGCGGAACCAATCTCGCCACCATCGATGCCAACCTGAACGGCACGGTGCGGGCGCTGAACCCCCTGCGCGGGATCCTTGCGAGCCGCGACCCGAACCTGGCGGAGACGGACACCTGGCTCGCGCGATCCGCATCGCTGGTCGAGTCGTACCGCAGGCCCGACGGGTCATGGACGCCCCTGTCCGCCCTCACCCTGGCACAGCGGCAGGGCCTGAATGCGACCATCGACCAGACGGTCGAACTGCTTGCGGATGTCGCCGCGATCTGTGATGAGCGGAGGGCCGCCTGATGCCGCGCCCAAACCCCGATTCGCCCCGCGCCATCGACCGCCGGGGATTCCTCGGCGGAGTTCTCGGGGCCGGGATCGCCGTTCCGCTTGCCGCCGCTGCTATCGCGCTCGACCCTGAGCCGGCTGTTGCCGCGCAGCCGGCGGCATCCGCCTCGACGGCCGCAGCGCACGAGTCCAATGCCTTCCACGGCGCTCACCAGGCCGGGATCCTCACCCCGAAGCAGGCAAACGCGGCATTTGTCTCTCTGGATGTCACGGCGGCGAGCCGCGCGGAGCTGCAGGCCCTGCTCCGGGAGGTCACCGACCGGGTGCGATTCCTCACCTCCGGCGGCACGCCGCCGGAGCTCGGACTCGTCGCGCCGCCGGCCGACTCCGGTGTGCTGGGCCCCGACGTGGTCCCGGACGGCCTGACCGTGACCCTCGGCGTCGGCGCGTCCCTCTTCGACGACCGCTTCGGGCTGTCCGCGGTCAAGCCGGCCCGCCTGATCACGATGCAGGACTTTCCCAACGACGCGTTGCAGCGAGAGGTGTGCGACGGCGACCTCATGTTGCAGGTGTGCGCGAACAACCGCGACACCGTCCTGCATGCCGTGCGCGACATCGCGCGCTCCACGCGCGGCGCGATGCAGGTGCGCTGGCGGAAGGACGGGTTCGCGTCGCCGCCGCGGCCGAGCGGCACACCCCGGAACCTTCTCGGCTTCAAAGACGGGACGGGGAATCCGTCGACGACCAGTGCCAGCGCGATGGAGAAGCTCGTGTGGACGCGCGCCGGCGGCGACGAGCCGGCGTGGGTGTCTGGCGGCTCATACCAGGCGGTTCGCGTCATCCGCATGCTCGTCGAGTTCTGGGATCGTGTGTCCATCCACGAGCAGGAGAACATCGTCGGACGGCGCCGCGATTCAGGTGCCCCGCTGACCGGAACCAACGAGTTCGACCGGCCGGACTACGTGATGGATCCGACCGGTGACGTGATCCAGATGGATGCGCACATCCGTCTCGCGAACCCGCACACGCCGGCAACCGCGAACCAGCAGATGCTTCGCCGGCCATACAACTACGACGCGGGCATCGACGCCAACGGCAATCTCGACATGGGCCTCATCTTCGCCTGCTTCAACCAGGACCTCGAACGACAGTTCATCGCCATGCAGAAGCGCCTCGTCGACGAGCCGCTCGTCGACTACATCAGCCCGTTCGGCGGCGGCTACTACTTCTCCCTCCCCGGCGTGACGAATGCCCACGACTGGTTCGGCCGCAGCATGCTCGCCTGACCGCACCCACAAACCTCGATGACCGCATTTCGCAGTACCAGCACCACCGCAGTACCAGCACCACCCCCGTTTCACTGACAGTTAGAGAGGACCGACATGCTCCGTTCCACACGGAAACGGCTTCGGATGACGGCTGGGCTTTCCCTGGCCGCCGCAGGGATCTTCGCGCTGGCGGCGTTCACCGCGCCCGCCAACGCGGAAGCCCAGAACCCCACCAAGACGACCACGCCGATCAAGCACCTCGTGGTGATCTTCGGCGAGAACGTGTCGTTCGACCACTACTTCGGGACGTACCCGAACGCCACGAACACCGACGGCACTCCGTTCACCGCGGCGCCGAACACTCCCGCGGTCAACACGCTCGTCACCTCGGGCAGCCTGACCAACAACCCGAACCTGTACGCGCCGCAGCGGCTCACACCCGCCCAGGCTCTCACCTGCGACCAGAACCACAGCTACACGGCTGAGCAGGCCGCGGTCAACGGCGGCAAGATGGACATGTTCGTCCAGAAGACGAGCACGGACACCTGCTCGGGGCAGTACGGCGCTCCGGGTCTGGCCATGGACTACTACGACGGCAACACTGTCACCGGCCTGTGGAACTACGCCCAGAACTACGCCATGAGCGACAACAGCTGGGACACCACCTTCGGTCCGTCCACCCCGGGCGCGCTCAACCTGATCGCGGGCCAGACCCACGGCGCAACCGCATACAACCCGATGACCGGCGCCGAGGAGACCGCGAGCATCATCAGCTCGCCGAACTCGGCCGGCGTCGGAACCATCGCCGGTGACGCTGACCCGGTGTATGACGACTGCTCGGTCAACAACCACACATCGACTTCGGCCGTTGTAGGCCTCCAGGGAAAGAACGTGGGCGACCTGTTGAACGCGAAGAACGTCACCTGGGGCTGGTTCCAGGGCGGGTTCGCGCCGACCACCCCGTGGAACGGCCAGGCCGGCAGCTACGCCAAGTGCGACGCGACCACCGCCAACCTCGGTGGCGCCACTCCGAAGGACTACTCGCCGCACCACAACCCGTTCGAGTACTACCAGTCGACGTCGAACCCGCACCACCTGGCTCCGACCTCGGAGGCAATGATCGGCAAGACCGACCAGGCGAACCACCAGTACGACATGACCCTGTTCAACAAGGCCCTGTCGGTGGGGAACATCCCGTCGGTGTCGTTCCTGAAGGCTCCTGAGGCGCAGGACGGCCACGCGTCGTACTCCGACCCGATCGACGAGCAGAAGTTCCTCGTCAACGAGATCAACGCCATCCAGAAGTCGAAGGACTGGGCGAGCACGGCCGTCGTCGTGGCCTACGACGACTCCGACGGATGGTACGACCACGTCGCGCCGACCATCACGAACGGCTCGCAGACCGCCTCCGACTCGACGATCTGCAACTCGGTGGCGACCATCGCCGGCGGGTACCAGAACCGCTGCGGCCCGAGCCAGCGCCTTCCGATGCTGGTCATCTCGCCGTACAGCAAGGTGAACGCGGTCGACCACACGCAGGTCAACCAGGCCTCGATCCTGAAGTTCATCGAGAGCAACTGGTCCACCGGCCAGATCGGCGACTCCTCGTTTGACAAGACGGCGGGCTCGATCACCGGCATGTTCAACTTCGCCGCCCCGCAACAGCGGGAGGTCCTGCTCGCCCCCAACGGCTCGGTCGCGAGCATCGTCTCGACCGCGCCGAATCACCCGACCCCTCCCGGCAACCCGGGCCAGGGCATCGAGAACGGCAAGGGCCGCGACTGATCTTCTGATTGGTCGTACCGCCGGCCCCGCCCAGAGCCTCCCGGCTTCGGGCGGGGCCGATCGTTGTTCGGGGGAGCGCTAGACCGTGAGGTATTCCTTGACCGCTGCGGTGAGGTCGCTCAGGCCCTTCTTTGCATCGTCGAAAAGTATCCCGGTTTTCGGATTGGTGAACAGTTCGTTGGGGATGCCCGCATAACCGGGGCTCATCGACCGCTTGATCACAACGATTGATTTGGCGTGGTCGACGTCAAGGATGGGCATGCCTGACACGGGGTTGCCTGTCCGGCGGGCGGCGGGGTTGGTTACGTCATTGGCGCCGACGACCAGCGCGACGTCGCAGGTGTCGAATGCGGGGTTGGCTTCTTCCAACTGCAACATCTGCGTATAGGGCACGTTGGCTTCGGCGAGCAGCACGTTCATATGACCAGGCATCCGGCCTGCGACTGGGTGGATCGCGTACTTCACGTCGACTCCATGGTCGGAGAGCAATTTGGCCAACTCGGCAACCTCATGTTGCGCCTGTGCTGCGGCCAGGCCGAATCCGGGCACGAGGATCACGCGTTGGGCGTATGCAAGCTGGATTCCCGCGTCATCGGCCGTGACCTCCCGCACGTTCGCGGTGTCCGCATCCGTCATCGCCGTGGTTCTTCCTCCGTCTCCGGTTCCGAATCCCCCGAGCATGATGCTTGCCACTGATCGGTTCATCGCCGTGGCCATCTGAAGGGTGAGGATTGTGCCGGCGGATCCGACAAGGCCACCGGCAATCACCATCGCCTGGTTGTCGATCACGAAGCCGGCCATGGCCACGGCCAGTCCCGTCAGGGCGTTCAGCAGCGAGACGACGACTGGCGCGTCCGCGCCGCCGATGGGTAGAACCATCAGCACCCCGAACAGCAGTGCGGCGATGAAGACGATGAGCAGGAGCAGTGTGCTTTGCGGAACAAGGATCGCCAGTACGCCTGCGCCCATCGCCACAATCACGATGAGGACGTTCACGATTCGCGAACCGGGAAATTGGATGGGTCTTCCAGAAATGATTCCTTGAAGCTTGCCCGCAGCGATGAGGGAGCCCGACAGGCTGACCGATCCGATGATGACATCGAGGATGATGGGGATGGAGGAGCTGAGTGGGACGGCCCCAGTCGCGGCGCGGGTGAGGAAATCGGCGATCGCGATCGCTGCAGCTGCTCCGCCTCCTACTGCATTGAAAAGGCTGACGAGTTGGGGGATATCGGTCATTTTCACGCGCCGTGCCCGGATGACCCCAAAGCTGGCGCCGAGCGCGATCCCGAGAACGAGCGCGATCCATCCGAGCGCGTTTCCGCGCGACGAGATGATCGAGGACGCAAGCGTCGTACCGACGGCGACGACCATGCCTGCCGCCGAGATGAGATTGCCCCGCCTCGCAGTGGCGGGAGTGCGCATCTGGTGGAGGCCGACAACGAACATGATGGCGGCGACGAGGAAGATCAGTCCGGCGGAGACCTGAAGGGGCGTCACGGGTTCGTTCCTCGCGATCGCGGGGTGACCGGTTGAGGCTTCTTGAACATCTTGAGCATCCGGCCCGTGACGACGTAACCGCCGAACACGTTGGCTGAGCCGAGCGCGGCGGCGAGGAACGTCAAGATGTAACCGGTCGGTGTGTTCGCGACGGCGGCCGTGGCGATGGCGCCAGCGATCACAACACCGTGAATGGCGTTTGACCCGCTCATCATGGGGGTGTGGAGTGTTGCGGGAATCTTGCTGATGACTTCGAAGCCCACGAGCAGGCTGAGGACGAAAATGGCCACATTGGTGAACAGCGTCTCGGTCATGCGCGCTGGACCTTCCGATTCATCAGCGACGTCGCACCTGGTTCGACCGGCGCTGCCTGAGGTGCGTCGAGTGAGGTGGGTTCGAGATGGAGTGCGGTGCGCAGGGCCGCACTGATGATTTCGCCGTCGTGGCAGACGAGCACGCTCCGTTGGATTTCGTCGGCGGGATCGATTGTGACCGCGCCGCCGACGAGCAGTGAGTCCAGGAGCGCAGAAATATTGCGCGCATACATTTGAGATGACGATGCCGGGAGATCTGAGGCGAGGTCTCCGCCGCCCACGATGACGACTCCGCCTGGGGTGGTGATTCGTTTCCCGTTGATCGACCCCTGTACGTTGCCGCCGCGCTCGCTCGCCGCAAGATCGACACAGACAGACCCCGGTTTGAGTGCCGCGATCGTAGCTTCCGACACAAGAAGCGGAGGTGTGTGCCCGGGGACTTTTGCGGTGGTGATGATGATGTCGAAGGCGGTGAGCGAATCGGCGAGTTCTTGCTGTTGTTGTGCTTGTTCGTCGGCCGTCAGCGCTCGCGCGTAACCGCCCGCCGCTGCTCCTTCTGCGATCGATGACGTTTGGAACTGTGCGCCGAGGGATTCGACCTCACCGCGGGAGGCAGGGCGCACGTCGTAGCCGGTGACCACGGCGCCGAGGCGTTTCGCCGTGCCGATCGCTTGCAGCCCTGCAACACCCGTGCCAATCACAATGACACTCGCCGGCCGGGCAGTCCCGGATGCCGTGATCATCATGGGCAGGTATCGCCCGAAGGACTCTGCGGCCACGATCGCGGCACGATAGCCTGCGGCACTTGCCTGTGAACTCAAGGCATCCATCGATTGGGCTCGGCTCAGGGTCCGGGGCAGCAGTTCGAATGCTGCTGCGGTGACCTTCTTTGATGCGAGCGCCTGGACAAGGGCCAAATTGTTGAGGGGATCAAGCATCCCGATCAACAGTTGACCGGGGTGAAGAGCGTCGACGATGTCGTCGGATGGTGCCCCCACGAGCCCGAGAACATCGCTGTTAGCGATGACCTCCGCTCTCTCGGCAAGCGTGGCACCGGCCGCGAGATAGGACTCGTTGGGGAAACTCGCGGCTGTGCCGGCGCCGCCCTCAAAGAGCACGGCCTTGCCGGTCTTGACCAAGCGTGCGACAGCTTCCGGGTCGAGCGCGACGCGAT
>JAUZGC010000061.1 GCA_030840105.1 Microbacteriaceae bacterium | reverse complement strand
TCAACAACGCGGGGATCGCCCTGTTCGGCCCGACCGCAGAGTTCGACGTGGACGCGTTCGACAAGATGTTCGCCAGCAACGTCAGGGCGCCGTTCGTTCTCGTCGGCGCGATCGCCCCGGGCATGGTTGCCAGGGGGCGCGGCAGCATCGTCAGCGTCAGCAGCATGTCCGGCGGGGTCGGGCTTGTCGGCGGCGCGGCCTACGGCGCGACGAAGGCGTCGCTGGAGGCGATGACGCGCGCGTGGGCCGCGGAGTACAGCGCAAGCGGGGTGCGGGTCAACGCGATCGCCCCCGGGCCCGTCTACACCCCGAGCCCCTCCGGGCCCGAGTTCATCACGGCGCTCGGAGAGACCACGCCGATGGGCCGGGCCTCGCAACCCGAGGAGATCGCGGAGGTCGTCGCGTTCCTCGCATCGCCGCGAGCCAGCTATGTCACCGGCACCACCGTCGCCGCCGACGGCGGACGCCGAGCAATCTAGGAGCCAGCCATGAGTAACCAGTCGAACACGCACAACACTGCGCCGACACAGTTCGTCGAGGCCGACGGGGTCCGGTTCGCCTACCGGCGCTTCGGCAATCCGGTCGGCACGCCGATCGTGCTGTTGCAGCACTTCATGGGCAACCTCGACAACTACGACCCGGCCATCACCGACTACCTCGCCACGGAGCGCGAGGTGATCCTCACCGACAACGCCGGTGTTGGACTGAGCACCGGCACAGCACCGCAGACCGTCGCCGGGATGGCGCGGGACGCCGCCTCGCTGATCGACGCGCTCGGCCTCACGCACGTCGATCTCTTCGGCTTCTCGATGGGCGGATTCGTGGCCCAGCAGATCACCGTCGATCGACCGGAGCTCGTGCGGCGACTGATCCTCGTCGGCACGGGTCCGCGCGGCGGCGAGGGCATGGGCCAGCTCGCCCCGGACGTCGCCCCGCTCTTCGCGACGACCCACGACCCGCAGGATCTGATGTGGCTGCCGATCTTCTTCTCGCCATCGCAGGACAGCCAGGCCGCAGGGCGCCGCTTCCTGGAGCGCATCCGGGCGCGAACCGAGGACCGAGACGCGCCGGTCTCGCAGGTCACAGTCGCCGCCCATGCCGCGGCGGCCGCGGAGTGGGGCGCGGGCAGCTTCGACTACCTCAAGGCGATCCCCCACTCGACGCTCGTGGTCAACGGCAACCACGATGTCGTCGTCGCCACCGTCAACTCCTACATCCTGCAGCAGAACCTGCCAAACGCCGAACTGATCCTCTTCCCGGACTCCAACCACGGATCACATTTTCAGTTCACAGAACAGTTCAACCGCTACCTGACCGACTTCATCGATCTCCGACCCGAGATCCCGATCTCCGTCGGCTGACACTCGATCGCGAGGCCCCAATGTTTGACCACGTGACCCTTCGAGTCACCGACCTGGCGGACGCCACCCGCGCCTTCGCTGCGGTGCTCGATGAACTGCAGCTTGCGCAGACCACGAGCACACCGAGCTTCTCCGTCTGGGGGAACTTCGCGCTCACCCAGACCGACGACGAGCACCCAATCGCTCGACGCGTCCACGTCGCGTTCATCGCCCCGACACCAGCGCACGTCAACCGCTTCGGCCAGGCCGGCCTTGCCGCCGGGTTTGCCGACGACGGACCCGCCGGTCCTCGCCCGAACTACGCCGGGGACTACTACGCGGCGTTTCTCAAGGACGACGCCGGCAACAGCTTTGAGGCCGTCCACCGCGTAGGCGAACGCCCGGAGGGCAACATCGATCACCTTGTGATCCGCGTCAACGACGTGCAGGCAGCAACCGCGTTCTACTCGACGATCGGCGCGAGCGCCGGACTGGCGCTCCGCCGCCAGACGGCCGACCGCGCCCTGTTCTCGGTCGGCGCATCAGACGGCTCCCTGCTCGTGATCGCGGGCGAGCCAACGCAGAACCTCCACGTCGCCTTCTCGGGCCAGGACGACGACGCACGCCGGTTCCACGACGACGCAACCGTAGCCGGGTACCGCAGCAACGGCGAGCCGGGCGAGCGGCCCCAGTACCACGACGGCTACTACTCCGCGTACGTGCTCGACCCCGACGGCAACAACGTCGAAGTCGTCGACCACCACCGCGGCTAGCGAAGGGAACCACCATGTCTCGCCTGATCCTCGAACCACACTGGTGGGGTGTGCCCCGTGACACATCTGAACATCACTCGCACGAGTGATGTTTCGTGCGCGTGGTCAGAGAATCCGGCTGGCGCGAGCGCCGGCCGTGGCGGGCTCGCCGCCGCGCTCTGTCGTCAGCCTCGCGAGGTCCACTCGCGAGTTGACCTCGAGCTTTGCGAACACCTGGCGCAGATGCGTGTTGACCGTGTGTGGCGATATGAAGAGCCGTTCGCCGATCTCGCGATTGGTAAGTCCGTCGGCGGCGAGCTGAGCAACGGCCAGCTCTGACTTGGTCATCGCGGCCCGTCCTGTGGTCGGCTTATCAGCTGTCGTGACCCGGCGGCGAACCCCAAGCTCTCGGAGGCGGCTGCGGAGCCTCGCTGCATCCCGATTCGCTCCGGCCCGCACGAACAGGACCAGCGCCTGGCTGAGAGCGTCGATCGCCGAACCTGAGGTTCCCTGCCGCTGGTGCGCGATGCCGAGGTCCTCGTACGCGGCTGCAAGCGCAAGCGATCGAGGGCTTCGCTCGAACAGAGTCACGGCCTCCGACAGCGTGTCGGTATCGCCGTTGAGCAGTCCCGTGGCGTGGGCCGCGATCGCGTTGAGCGAGGGAACGTCGGGGCTGAGCTCGGCGCGTTGGATCGCGTCCGCAACGGCGCTATCGGCGAGCTCACGGTCGCCGGTGGCGAGGGCGATGCGCACGATCTGGGGCTCGTCGGCCATGTCCGGCCAGAGCCGCTGAAGCACGTGTTTGCGCTCTGACTCGCCCATGGCGCGCAGCCACTGGTGAGCCTGCTGCGGGTCGCCATCGGCTGTCGCCTGCAGACTCAGCAACCAGGCGGCGTGACGGCGAACGCCCGGCGTGCTCTCGTTCAGCATCGTCTTGGCGATCTCGGTCATCTGCCGAACCTGCTGACCGTCGCCGGTGTGGAGCGCCAGTTGCCCGAGGGCGACCACCCCGGAGGCGTCCATCACGGTCACGACCGGGGGGCCATGGGGATCGAAGCGACCGTTCAGCTGCACGGAGGCGTCTTCGAGGCGAGCGAGCTGCAGGAGCATCTGTCCGCGCGTGATCTCGGCGACGTGCAGGAACCAGTCAAACCCACGCTTGAGCGACTCGGCGATGAGTCCGTCGATCGCCTCGAGCGCGTCTTCCTCGCGATCGAGGGCGAGCAGTACCTGCGACCGCCACAGACGGGTCAGGAACTCGTCCAGTCCATGGGGGTCCGCGAACTCGTGGCGGAGAATCGTCTCGAACAGCTCGAGCGCGCGGGCGAAGTCCCCGCACAGGTAGTGAAGACCAGCCTCGCTCAGCGCGAGCGGAAACCGGGCGGCCCGATCAAGGCGCCCGCCGGCGGCTGCTGCCTCCGATACTGCGGCCTGCGCCTCCTCCGTCCGCCCCGCCGCCACGAGGTTGTAGGCCAGCTTCGCCATGTGCGCAAGGCGCAGCTGCGCAGGTAGACGCTTCAGCTTCAAGGCCTCCCGGCTGGCGTGCACCCTCACGTCGGGGGAGATCAGCCACATGCCGGCGATGCCGAGACGTACCTCCGCCTCCTCCGCTGCCGGAAGCACCTGCCGCATCGCGTGATCCGCGAAAGCCTTCGCCTCCTCCATCCGTCCCGCAGCGTGG
>JAUZGC010000254.1 GCA_030840105.1 Microbacteriaceae bacterium | reverse complement strand
GTGTTCGAGAGCGGGAGCGAGCAAGACCTAGGCCTTCTCTGCGTCAGCTGCGGCCTCGGTGATCCCCTCGGCAGCCTCGACGACCTCGGCCTCTGCGGCCTCCTCGGCGACGACCTCAGCCTCGACGACGGCCGCTGCCTCAACGACCGTGGGCTTCTCAGCCTTGGGCTTGAGCACAGGCTTCTTCTTCTCGTCGGCGACGAACTCGACCTTGGCTTCCTTGGTCTTGACCGTGCTGACGGCCTTCTTGTCGCCCTTGAACTGGCCCCAGTCACCCGTGAGCTTCAGAAGAGCTTCAACCTGCTCGGTCGGCTGGGCCCCGACACTGAGCCAGTACTGTGCGCGCTCGGAGTTGACCTCGATCAGCGAGGGCTCCTCGGTGGGGTGGTACTTGCCGATCTCCTCGATGACACGACCATCGCGCTTGGTGCGCGAGTCGGCAACGACGATGCGGTAGTACGGCGCGCGAATCTTGCCGAGGCGCTTCAAACGAATTTTGACAGCCACAATTCTCCTGTGTTGTATGAGTGTTTTGACGAACTGACTGCCGTGAGCGTGGGGGCACACTCGGCAGGAGGTCTAAGGGTGTTCTCTCTCGCCGGATTAGAGGGTCAGGCGGAACAGAACTCAACTAGCTATTCTGTCAGATATCCACGCTCTTTGAAGAATCGACCGAACGGGCGGCGCACATGCAGATCGACTTCGCGCCGTCCGAGCGCTCAACGGTCGGAATCGAGTGGGAGATCGGGATGGTCGACCAGGCGACGGGAAACCTCGTCCAGGTCTCCGAAGTGGTTCTGGATGCCCTCTCCCAGCCCGACGGATCCCCGCATCCGCAGATCACCCACGAACTGCTCTGCAACACGGTCGAACTCGTCACCCGGGTGCATCACACGGTCGGCGCCGCCGTCGACGACCTCCGCGAGCAGATCGACGAGGTGCGGGCGATCACCGATCCGCTCGGCGTCGAGCTGATGTGCGCAGGGACGCATCCGTTTGCCCAGTGGTACGACCAGAAGGTCTGGCCGGCTGAGCGCTACAAGCGCCTGATCGACCGCACCCAGTGGTGGGGTCGGCAGATGATGATCTGGGGCATCCATGTGCATGTCGGCGTCGAGGACCGCGCCAAAGTGCTTCCGCTGCTGGGCGGCCTGCTCCGTTACTACCCGCACCTGCAGGCGCTCAGCGCGTCGAGCCCATTCTGGAGTGGTGCGGAGACCGGATACGCCTCCAACCGCGCACTCATGTTCCAACAGCTCCCCACCGCCGGCCTGCCATGGCAATTCGACGACTGGGAGGGGTACGAGGGGTACGTCAGCGACCTGATCACGACCGGCGTGCTCAAGGACTACACCGAGGTGCGCTGGGACATCCGCCCCTCGCCGCACTGGGGAACGCTCGAGATGCGTGCCTGCGACGGACTGTCCACGGCCGAGGAGATCGGCGCGGTCGCCGCGCTCATCCATTGCCTTGTCGACTACATGTCGAGCGAGCTCGACGCGGGCAGGACACCCCCGACGCTGCAGCCGTGGTTCGTGCGTGAGAACAAGTGGCGCGCGGCACGGTACGGGATGGACGCGAAAATCATCGTTGACCAGGCGGGGAACCAACGCCCGGTGTCCGACGAAATCCGGGACCTTCTCGTGACGCTTGCACCCGTCGCCGACCGCCTCGGCTGCGAAAGCGAACTGAACCAGGTCAACTACATCTTCGAACACGGCGCCAGCTACCAGCGCCAGCTTCGGGTGGCGGAGGAGAACGGCGGCAGCCTGCACGCCGTCGTGCGCGCCCTCACCCTGGAATTGCGGCACGGAATCGGGTCGTGAGGTTCCTCATCCGCTCCGATGGTCCGGCGTCGGCACGCGTTAACGGCCGAGGAACTTCTGGAGTGACGCGAGCTCTTCCTCCGACGGACCGCCGGCCTTCGCCGCCCCGCCGAGCCCGAAGCCCGATCCGCCGCCCGTCGCCGCAGGGCTGACCCCGCTCGCGAGCGCCGCATTCTCTGCTGCCCGCTTGGCGGGGTTGCCGGAGCGTGAGCCCTTCTTCTTCGCCTGCTGCTTGCCGCGCCCGCCTCCGAAGCCTGCACCAGGGATCGGACCCATGCCTGGCATGTTGGGAACGCCGCCCTTGGCGACCGTCTTCATCATCTTCGCGGCCTGCTCGAACCGCGTGACCAGCTGGTTGACATCCGTCACGGTCATTCCCGACCCGCGCGCGATGCGGAGCCGGCGGGATCCGTTCAGGAGCTTCGGGTTCGTACGCTCCGACTTCGTCATCGACTGGATGATCGCCTCGGTGCGCACGATCTCCCTCTCATCGAAGTTGTCGAGCTGCTGCTTCATGGCGCCGGCGCCCGGCAGCATGCCCATCATCTTCTTGATCGAACCCATGTTGCGCAGCTGCTGCATCTGCTTGAGGAAGTCGTCGAGCGTGAAGGTGTCCGTCGCGAACTTCTCGGCGACCTTGCGGGCTTCCTCCTCATCGAAGGCCCCCTGCGCCTGCTCGATGAGGGTGAGGATGTCACCCAGATCGAGGATGCGGCTCGCCATGCGATCCGGGTAGAACGGCTCGAAATCATCCAGGCCCTCACCCGTCGACGCGAAGATGATCGGTCGGCCGGTCACGGACGCGACCGAGAGCGCAGCACCACCACGCGCGTCGCCGTCGAGCTTGGAGAGAACGACACCCGTGAAATCGACGCCGTCTTGGAACGCCTTCGCGGTTGCGACGGCATCCTGGCCGATCATGGCATCGATGACGAAGAGCACTTCGTCAGGATCGATCGCCTTGCGGATGTCCGACGCCTGCTTCATGAGCTCGGCATCGACACCGAGGCGGCCGGCCGTGTCGACGATGACGACGTCGTAGAGCTTGGTTTCGGCAAACTTCACGCCATCCTTGGCAACCTTGACCGGATTCCCCGTGCCGTTGCCCGGCTCTGGCGCGTAGACGGGCACGCCGGCCTGCTCGCCCACGATCTGAAGCTGGGTCACCGCGTTGGGGCGCTGGAGGTCGGCCGCGACCAGCACGGGGGTGTGGCCGTCCTTGGCCAGCCACTTGGCGAGCTTGCCGGCAAGTGTCGTCTTGCCCGCGCCCTGGAGACCGGCGAGCATGATCACCGTCGGCGGCTTCTTGGCGAATTCGAGGCGGCGCTGCTGGCCACCGAGGATGGTCACGAGCTCCTCGTTGACGATCTGCACGACCTGCTGTGCCGGGTTGAGCGCCTTGTTCACCTCGTCGCCGAGCGCACGCTCGCGCACGGCACCGGTGAACTCCTTGACGACCTCGAGGGCGACATCCGCATCGAGCAGTGCACGGCGGATCTCGCGGACGGTGCCGTCGACATCCGCAACGGAAAGCTTGCCCTTGGTGCGGAGGTTCTTGAAGGTGTCTGCGAGACGGTCAGACAGTGTTCCGAAAGTAGCCATGGTGCAGTCAGTTTAACCCGATGCGACCGGCGGTCTAGCCCTGCATGTCGACGGCGACCACGTCACCGCGGATGTCGAAGCTGACGACAAGGAGGTAGTCGGTGTCATCCGGGCTGATCGAGTAGTCGAAGACCGCGAAGACCTCCTCCTCGTCTGACCGCTCGGGGAAGAAGCCGACGCGCATGAGCTGCAGCGAACGAAGCACGTCGATGGCGATGTCGCCCGAGTTGTGGACGAGCAGATCGAGCAGGCTCTCGCCGAGCTCATCGACGTGCCGGTCGACGTAACTCGAGGCGACGGATGCCCGCTCGCTCAACTCCGCGACGAGGGTATCCCTTGCGCGCGCATCGAACCCCTCAAGCGCGTGGATCATGGCCGCTGCCGAGTCGAGCGACTTCTCGGAGACATTGCTCTCGCGGTCTGCGCTCAGTTCGAGCGAGACGGCCTGGTCACCGAGTTCGACGGTGTCCGACCAGAACAGGCCACCATCGCTCGTCTCGTCGATGATGCCGAAGAAGTCGTGTTCGATTGCCACGGGCGCCTAACCAATCAGCTGCTGTGCGAAGACGTGCGGGGTGAATCCGGTCAGGTCGTTGATGCCCTCGCCCTGCCCGACGAGCTTGATCGGGATGCCCGTCTTCTCCTGCACGGCGAGCACGAAACCACCCTTCGCCGACCCGTCGAGCTTAGTGAGGACGAGACCTGTCACGCCCGCGTGCTGGATGAAAGCCTCGGCCTGGGCGAGGCCGTTCTGCCCGGTGGTCGCGTCGAGCACGAGCAGGACCTCGGCGATGGGGGCCTGCTTCTCAACGACGCGCCTGATCTTGGAGAGTTCGTCCATGAGGCCGCCCTTCGTCTGCAGGCGGCCGGCGGTGTCGATGATGACGATCTCGGTTCCTTGCGCCTTGGCG
>JAUZGC010000251.1 GCA_030840105.1 Microbacteriaceae bacterium | reverse complement strand
GTATTCGCGGGTGGACGGCGTGAACTGGCCGATGAAGCAGCGTCCGGCGACCTTGGTCGAGAAGAGGATCGAGGGGGCGTCCAGGTTGGCCGAGGTGCGGTCGGCCGTGAGCTGCATCTGGGAAGTGTCGAAGCCGGCAGCAGCAAGCGCGGCGATGAAACTGCGACCGCCCGGATTCGGCGTCGCCGCGATCGTGGCGGCAGCCGTGCTGTTGAACACCGCGAAGTTCTCCGCCGTCGGCGCGGTCGGGTCGAAGCGCGTGAGCGGGACGGGCGTGGCGGCCGGCGTTGGCGTGGATGTCGGTGCCGCTTGATCCCCGGCCGGATGGGTCGCCGTGGCGTTCCCGCTGGATGAACCGTTGGTGTTCAGAATGATGATCGCCGCGCCGGCACCGAGGGCGACAACGAGGGCGAGGATCGTGAGCGTGAGGGCGCGCCTGCGGGGAGTCATCCGGTATTCACTGCTCCCGTGTCACCGGTGTCGACCAGGGTCGCAATAAGGGGGAACAGCCAGAGGTCGGCGACAACGAGCACGACGATAAGCAGCGCGACAAGCAGCAGGATGCGTACCCAGATCGGTCCGGGCAGGATGCGCCAGAGTGCGGCATACATGATCAGTTCCCCCTGGCGAGCGTTGGGCCGAGTTCACCTGGTGCCGCTGTCGAGAACGCGAGGAAGGTGCCGTACGCGATCATCCGCTCGGCCGCATGGTACGGCGGATTACAGGTGGTCATCGTGATGATGCGGTCCGTCGTTGCGGTGGTGCTGACAGTCGGTACCGCATTGAGAACGTTGATGGCATTCGGTTGCACGTACTGGAAATTCCTGAACTCGTAGGTGTACCAGCCGGAGTCGGTCTGCAGGTAGATCCTGTCTCCGAGCTTGAGCGTCGAGACGCCGAGGAAGGTGTTCCCGTAGCCCGTGTCGTGCGCGGCGATCGCGAAGTTTCCGATGCCGCCGGGCATCGCGGTTCCCGTGTAGTGTCCGACGCCGGCCGTCGCGCTGTTGAGCACCTGGTCGCTGGTCGACTGGCGGACGACGCGCTTCCAGTCGGCGCCGAACCGGGGAATGTAGATCACGGCGATGGGGGAGGCCGACCGTGCGGGCTCGGCCATGACGGGCACCACGACGGGAGCGACGGGAGCGACCGGCGAGTCGTCGGGCGCAGGGGTGGCGGATGCCTGCGGAGACGCGGATGGCGTCGCCTCGGATTGCGGGAGGTGCTCGGAGTAGAGCCGGCTCTGCTGGGCGGCTGTCGCGGTCTGGCCCGCTCCCACGACGGCAGGATTGACGACCGCGAACCAGAAGACATAGAGAAGGACGCCGACGCCCGCCGTGACCATGATCTCTGCCGTGACGCTCAGCACGCTCAACCACCGGCTTCGGCCGGTGGGCACCGGTGTAGTCAGGAGGTCCCCCACTTCGATGACGAGTGCCTTCTTCTTAGACACTAACCCAGTCAGCGGGTAGCCGATCTAACAGAACGAGGGCCCCGAGCGTGTGCTCGGGGCCCTCGTTGTTGTCGGTCGGTGGTTAGCCGCTACGCGGCTAATGAGACGATCGGCTTGTCGCTGATCAGCTTGCTCGTTACTCGGCTTCCTCGACGAAGTTGAGCGAGATCGAGTTCATGCAGTAGCGGTCGCCCGTCGGGGTGCCGAAGCCGTCGTCGAAAACGTGGCCGAGGTGCGACCCGCAGTTCGCGCAACGCACTTCCGTGCGCACCATGCCGAGGCTGTTGTCCTCGATGAGTTGGACCGCCTCCGGCTTGATCGATTCATAGAAGCTGGGCCATCCGCATCCAGAGTCGAACTTCGTTCCGCTCTTGAACAGTTCGACGCCGCAGGCTGCACAGGTGTAGAGCCCTGCGCGGCTTTCATCGAGTAGCTCACCCGTCCACGGGCGCTCGGTCGCGGCTTCGCGCAGCACCGAGAATTGCTCGGGGCTCAACTCTTCGCGCCACTCGTCGTTGCTCTTGGACACCGTGTAGTCCATGGCGAGATCCTCTCCCGGAAGGCCTGGCCATTAGTCGCCTTCCATATACAACTCTAAACTCTCGCGCCCTCCCGGCAATTCCCGCCGAAGTAACCTCACGCAACACGGTTTGGCGACCTGCCCACGGGTTGCGGAAACACACAGGACGCCGCCAATAGGATGTTCCCCAATACAGTCAGGCTTCATGGGAGGGAAGGGCGCGTTGATGCAACCTGCGTCAAGCCGTGATCCTCTCCACTCTTCTGGCGGACCAGCCCCAGCGCTTTCCGAACGTGACGTGGCGATCCTCGCCTTCGAACGACGGTGGTGGCGGCACGCTGGCGCGAAGGAGCAGGCCATCCGCGACGATTTTGGCCTCTCGGCCGCGCGGTACTACCAGCTGCTCGGCGCACTCATTGACATGCCCGCCGCGCTCGCGCACGATCCTATGCTGGTCAAGCGCCTGCAGCGGATGCGGGACGCCCGCCTGGACGCACGCACCGCACGACGACTGACGTCCACCGACTAAGGACCCGACCTCACCGACATGGCAGAAAAATATCCGAAGGACCGATTCGACGTGGTCCCCGATAACCTCCAGCGCGTTGGCGCGCATCGTGCACCGCGAGGCAAGGGCCAGGGTTGGATCGGGTTCGCGTGGGCGGCCCTCGCAACGGCCGTCCTGATCGGGATTGGCGTGATCGGGCTTTTCGCGGTCAACAGCGGCATCAACTTCAATGGCGCACTCGGGGGCGCGACGACCCCGTCGGCCACGCCCACGCCGACGCCGACGATCATCCCGACCGTCAACCCGGCGCTGAATGTCACCGTGCTCAATGGCACGACCACGACCGGCCTTGCCACGAGTGTGGGTAACACCCTGACCAAGGCGGGCTGGAAAGTTGGCGCGACGGGGAATGCGAGCGCGACCAACATCACCTCGACGGTCGTCTATTACTCGAACGCCAACAACAAGGCGGCGGCCCTCGGCGTTGCCCAATCCCTGCCGGGGGCGACCGTGGTGCTGACCCAGGACTTCGCCGCGTCGGGGGCTGACCTCACGGTCGTCGTCGGAAGCGACTACAAACCCGCCCAATAAGCAGATGACAGCCAAATAAGCAGATGACAATGGCGGTCAAACCTGAGGATGTTTCTCGCGTGTTTAATTCACGCGGAAAACGGAAAATTTCGCGACACATTGTCACAAAACACTCCAATTGTGGGCATGTCACCCACTAGTATCTGGATTCAACGCGCTGGTGATTGTGCTATGTGCGGTAAGGATCACAGCAATTGGGAGTAAGAAATGGCGAACGGAACTGTGAAGTGGTTCAACGCTGAAAAGGGCTACGGCTTCATCACCGTTGATGGTGGGGGACAGGACGTTTTCGTTCATTACTCCGCAATTGATATGAGCGGATACAAGGTTCTCGAGGAAGGCCAGCAGGTCGTATTCGAGGTCGGTACCGGCAACAAGGGCCCGCAGGCCGAAGCGGTGCGCTTGGCCTGACCCGAGCGAAACCAGCACGTACCAACGCCGTCCGAATCTCGGGCGGCGTTGGTCTTTGTCGCTCACTTGCACTCGTCGGGCTCGAGTGCCAGAATCGACCTAGCACTCAGTCTCTACGAGTGCTAATCATCCGAATCTTTCGCAGACGTCCGGGAGGGACGAGAAACAAACATGGCAAAGATCATTGCTTTCAACGAGGAAGCCCGCCGCGGCCTCGAGCGTGGCCTGAACATTCTGGCCGACACCGTCAAGGTGACGCTTGGCCCGCGTGGTCGCAACGTTGTGCTCGAAAAGAAGTGGGGCGCCCCCACGATCACCAACGACGGCGTGTCGATCGCCAAGGAGATCGAGCTCGACGACCCGTACGAGAAGATCGGTGCCGAGCTCGTCAAGGAGGTCGCCAAGAAGACCGATGACGTCGCCGGCGACGGAACGACGACTGCGACCGTTCTCGCTCAGGCGCTCGTGCGCGAAGGCCTGCGTAACGTCGCGGCCGGCGCCGACCCGATCACGCTCAAGCGTGGCATCGAGAAGGCCGTCGAGGCCGTTACCGCTGAGCTCATTGCCAACGCCAAGGAGGTCGAGACCAAGGAAGAGATCGCGGCCACCGCATCCATCTCCGCGGGCGACACCGTCATCGGTGAGATCATCGCCGAGGCCATCGACAAGGTGGGCAAGGAAGGCGTCGTCACGGTCGAGGAGTCGAACACGTTCGGCACCGAGCTCGAGCTGACCGAGGGCATGCGATTCGACAAGGGCTTCCTGTCGGCGTACTTCGTCACCGACCAGGACCGCCAGGAGACCGTGTTCGAGGACCCATACATCCTCATCGTCAACTCCAAGGTCTCCAACATCAAGGACCTGCTCCCCGTCGTCGACAAGGTGATCCAGGCCGGCAAGCCGCTGCTGATCATCGCCGAGGACGTCGACGGAGAGGCTCTGGCCACTCTCGTCGTCAACAAGATCCGTGGCATCTTCAAGTCGGTTGCCGTCAAGGCTCCCGGCTTCGGTGACCGCCGCAAGGCGCAGCTCCAGGACATCGCGATCCTCACCGGCGGACAGGTCATCTCCGAGGAGGTCGGCCTCAAGCTCGAGAACGTCACCCTTGACCTGCTCGGTCAGGCACGCAAGGTCGTCATCACCAAGGACGAGACGACCATCGTCGAGGGCGCTGGCGACCCCGAGCAGATCGCGGGCCGTGTTGCCCAGATCCGCAACGAGATCGAGAACACCGACAGCGACTACGACCGCGAGAAGCTGCAGGAGCGACTGGCGAAGCTCGCAGGCGGCGTCG
The DNA here is from genome assembly GCA_030840105.1 of Microbacteriaceae bacterium. Lineage (GTDB taxonomy): Bacteria > Actinomycetota > Actinomycetes > Actinomycetales > Microbacteriaceae > JAUZGC01. Next base: position 185 of record JAUZGC010000251.1, on the reverse strand, counting down.
CGGTCATCAAGGCCGGAGCGGCCACCGAGGTCGAGCTCAAGGAGCGCAAGCACCGCATCGAGGACGCCGTCCGCAACGCGAAGGCTGCCGTCGAAGAGGGCATCGTCGCCGGTGGTGGCGTCGCGCTCATCCAGGCCGGCAAGACCGCCTTCGAGAAGCTCACGCTCACGGGTGACGAGGCGACG
>JAUZGC010000248.1 GCA_030840105.1 Microbacteriaceae bacterium | reverse complement strand
GCCTGAGGTCTGACTGGTCGTAGTCGTTCGAGTCGGCAGCCCAGGCGAGCGAGCTGGCGAGGACGAAGAGATCGTCGGCTTTGACCTCCGCCCTGACGGCGCCTGTTTCCTGCGCCCGTCGCAGGAGAGTGGCCGTGGACGCCTTCAGCGCCGTACACGGGGTGCCGAGCGGTGACGACGCATCATTGATTGCGTGCGCGACAGAGTCGGGGAGTCCGTCGTAGCTGCCCAGGTGCCCGGCAACCGCGATGAGCCACTCATTGAGAGCTTCGCCCGCGTCATCGCGCGAGAGTAGCTCGACCACGACTTGGTCCAGGGCCCGTTCGCCTCGGCCGAGTGCCGCTGCAACGAGGCAATCGCGGGTCGGGAAGTGGCGGTAGAGGGTTCCGGCGCCGACTCCCGCGCGTTTGGCAATGTCATCGAGGGAGGTCTGCACGCCGTGTTCGGCGAACGCCTCGCACGCGACCTCCAGAATCCTGTCGTAGTTGCGCTGGGCATCTGCCCTCAGTGGTCGCGCTGCCGCCGTCGCGTCGCTGCTCACGGACGATCCTTTCTTGACAACCGGAGGCTCTCTCCGTATATTCTCAAAAGGGGAGAGTCTCTCCGAATAGATCAAGTGTACGTCCATCAGAAACGGATGCGTAAGCATGTCGACCACCGAACTCAGCGAATCCGCGGCAGTTAACAACACCGCTGCCGTGAACGAAAGCGAGGAACTCGAGTCTCTCGAGGCGCTCGAGCGACTCGACGGGACCGCGGCAGTCGATGAATCGGTCGAGAGGGCGGCGCTGAGCGCGAGCCACTCCCGGGCGCGTCGCGGCGCGACGCTCGGCCTCATCTTCGTCTTCATCACGCAGCTCATGCTCGTGGTCGACGCGAGCATCGTGAACGTCGCGCTGCCGGACATCCAGAAGCAGCTGCACTTCTCGCCGACCGATCTCTCCTGGGTCGTAACCGCATACGCGCTCGCGTTCGGCGGTCTCATTCTGCTGAGCGGCAAGATCGGCTCGATCATCGGTGCGCGCCGAGCGCTCATTATCGGAGTTGCGGTCTTCATCATCGCGTCGGCGCTTGGTGGCCTCGCGCCATCAAGCGGGATCCTCGTCGCAGCGCGCGTGCTGCAGGGGATCGGGGCGGCCATCGCGGCACCGAGCACCCTCGTCTTGCTCGTCGCCAACACCACGGAGGGAACCAGCCGGGCGCGCGCCATGTCGCTCTTCGTCATGGCGGCGGGCAGTGGCGGGGCGATCGGCCTGATTCTCGGCGGCTACCTCACCACGAACTTCGGGTGGGAATGGGTCATGTACGTCAACGTGCCGATCGGCATCCTGATCATCGCAGGGGCGACGCTGTTCCTGCGAGAGATTGAGCGCACCCCCGCCAAGCTGGACTTCGGCGGAGCGGCGGCGTCGTCGATCGCGATGGTTGCCCTGGTCTACGGTTTCACCCGGGCGGCCAGCTTTGGCTGGGCGGACCCGCAGGTGTTCATCTCATTCGTGCTCGCGGTCGTGTCGCTCGTCGTGCTCGTGTTCATCGAGCGCAAGCACGTCAGCCCGGTCGTGCGGTTGCAGTTCTTCACGACGATGCGCACCGGAGTCCCGTTCCTCGGGATGCTGCTCGTCCCGGCGAGCATGTTCGGGTTCTTCTATTTCGCAGCGCTCTTCACGCAGAACGTCCTCGGCTTCGACCCGATGGGCACGGGGCTCGCTCTGCTGCCGTTCATCGCAGCGATGCTCGTTACCAACTCGATCACCCCGCGCATCCTGCCGCGCATCGGCGAGAAGGTCGCTGGTTTGGCCGGCTTGATCGGGATGGTCATCGGCCTGCTCTGGCTCGGCCAGATGAACGCATCGACGACATTCGTGAGTGGCATCCTTGGGCCTGGCATTGTGCTTGGTATCGCTGCAGGACTGACCTTCGCACCGCTCACCTCCATCATCATGGCGCAGGCGCCTGCACATGAGATCGGCGCGGCCTCGAGCCTCCTCCAGGGCATGCAGCAACTGGGTGGATCGGTCGGCGTGGCCGTGTTGACGACGATCTTCGTGTCAGCGGCCGCCGCCGGTGGCGAGGCGCACGGCATCTCCACGAGCCTGCTGATCGGTGCGGCGTTCCCGGCGTTCACCCTCGTGTTGTTTGCGATCTGGGGCCGACGGATCCCGGTGCCGGTGAGCGCTGCGTAAATATGCCCAAGCCGGGCCATCTGCTCCCGTAGCATTGAGCCCGGCGCCCCCATAGCCCAATTGGCAGAGGCAGGCGACTTAAAATCGCCACAGTGTGGGTTCGAGTCCCACTGGGGGTACTCGTACTCGACCCCCTGCATCCCTTATAAACACTGGGGAGCAGGGGGCTTCCTCATGGAACCCGCAGCATCGCATTCATCCGACCCTGCAGATGGTCTGGAGCGCTCGCGAGCGGTGCTCAGTCCGTCCTGAACTCCGCGGCCGTCTCCTCCAGCTGGGCGCGGTAGGACTGCCACCACTCGCTGTCTCCGGGAGCCATGTTGTCGTTGTCTCTCCGCAGCCCGACGTCGCCGTCGATCAGCTCACGGACGATGTCGGCGTGCCCGGCGTGCCGGTTTGTCTCGGCGATGACGTGCACCAGGATCTGCTGCAGCGTGACCTCATTCTGCTCATCCGGCCACCACGGCACCCGACCGGTGTCCTCCAGCGAGAGCGCGTCGATCGTGGCGTCGGAGTGCGCGGAGACCCTCCGGTAGAGGCCCCGCACCCACTCGCGCGACTCGTCCCTGGTGGCCCACAGATCGGCATTGCCCTCGGCGTCGGAATCCATCCACAGCAGGGGCTCCTCGAATGGCCGGCCGAAGGTTGCGCCGAAATAGCCGGCCTCGATGCCAGCCAGATGTTTGATCAGGCCGAGCAGGTTGGTGCCGGTCGGTACCAGCGGACGGCGAGCGTCATACTCGGACAGCCCCTCCAGCTTCCACAACAGCGCGTCGCGGCCCGTTTGCAGGTAACGCTGGAGCACGGCCTTCTGATTCGCATCGGTCATGCCGACCAGACTCCCAGACGGGATGCGGATGCTGCAAGCAACCGCCGTGCACTATTCATCCGCCAGATAGTGCAGGGTAACTATCGCCCCGCTGGCAGGATTGAGGGAGATGCTGGCCATGCTTGACCGGAGTTCGCTTGCGGTGGCAAGACGATGATGACTTACCCGGTCCATGGCGACGATTGCACCCGACCGCAGAGGGGGATCCCCTTGTCGACGGGCAGTGACAGCCACGCTCAGCTACACAGGCGCCACTGTTTTCGGCGGGAACTTCCGACTTTGCGGTTGTCACCGCGAACAGCATGGGGACCTCTAGTGGGACTGCCCGAGGGATCCCTCAGCGTGCCGGCGGTCGGGTTCATCGATTCGGCCGGCTGGTCGCTTTCCTGGCTCGTTGGCTTTGGTTCTCATGCGAGCGCTCATGCTCGGCGGTAGCGAGTTCCTCAGGCGAAGGGTCCTGTGCCAAGCCGCCGAGGATCGCGTCGTCGGTGCCGAGAAGGCGCAGCAGGGCGCCCTGCAAGTCGGCGATGCGGTCACGGCCCACGAGGGATTCCCACTGGGCACGGAGCTCGTCGAACACGGCTTCGCCCTCACGCATGAGCGAGTGCCCGCGATCCGTCACTATCAGGCGCGCTCTTCGCCCGTCGCCCGGATCAGGGCTGCGAAGAATGTAGGCGCTCTCTTCCAGGAACGCGACCGTCTTCGCTGCCGCTTGCTTGGAGACCGACGTGCGCCGCCCCACCTCGGAGACCGACCCGGCTCCCGCCGCGACAGCACGCAACGCGAAATCATGGGCGGGACGGACCCCAGGGTAGCCCCGCGCGGCAAGCCGGAGCGTCGCCTCTTCCGCCATGAACCGGAACCCGCCGAGAAGTAGCAACGCGAGGTCGGCACCGCTTCGAGACATGTGTCAATCGTAGCGACACTGAATCATATCGACAACCGAGTTGTTTATCTGAGCGACTTGTGACAACCTGGTTGTCTTAGTACTCGAGGTTCGCCAGGAGGCGCTCATGAAACCCGACCAAGCAACCATCGCCGGCGTCCGGCACGAAGCCGCCGCAGTGAACGGCACGCGACTGCATTACGTCACCGCCGGAAACCAGGGCACGCCCGTCCTCCTGGTCCACGGATTCCCGGAAACGTGGTGGGCCTTCCACAAGCTCATCCCGCTTCTCGCCGCCCGTCACCGCGTCTACGCTGTAGACCTCCGCGGTTTCGGTGACTCGGACGTCGCCGACGAGAACTACTCGGGCGCGGTCGCCGCCGAGGATCTTCACGCGCTGATCGAGCACCTGTCCATGGGATCGATGCATGTGGTGGGGCAGGACGTCAGCGGCGGTGTGGTCTACCGACTAGCCGCCACCCATCCTGAGGACGTCATCAGCCTCACCGCGATCGAGTCGGGCCTGGCGGGCTTCGGCGCTGAAGGGCTTGCAGATGTCACTAACGGCGGTGTCTGGTACATCGGCGCCCTGGCATCCCCCGGCGTCGCCCGCCTGCTGTTCGAGAAGGAAGCCCGCGCCTTCGTCGGGGAGTACCTATACCCCCTTTACGGCGTCCCCCCTACTGCAGTCAGCCCCGAGGACGTCACCGAGTTCGCCCGCACCTACGGCAGGCCCGGCGGATTCTCGGGCGCCGCGGGCCTTTACCGTGGCATGCTCACGGAAGGTCAAGAGCTGCGCAACCTCGCACAGGACGTGCCGCTGCGGGCGCCCGTGACAACCGTCGGCTCCCGCGGCGGTGGGTTCACCCACGCAGCATTCCGCGGCGTCACTACGCAGGA
>JAUZGC010000234.1 GCA_030840105.1 Microbacteriaceae bacterium | reverse complement strand
GTCGGCCCCCATTGTGTCGACCACCGTACTGTCGACGGTGGGCGCGTGGGCACCGGCGGTCGCAATCGCGATCGCGGTCACCGCACTCATCGGGTCCGCCATCAACCGCCGCATCGCCAAGCGAGGGCTAGCACTCGCGCAGGAGCTCGAGCGGCGTGCCAAGGAACTCGCGAACGCGCAGGAAGATGCGCGCATCGCGAGACTCGAGTTCACGGTCGGAGCGACGTCGTCGTGGCGGGACGACGATCCAACAGCGGCAACGCGGTGGGTCGGCGTGCGCGTGCTCGCGAGCAACCCGTCGGATCGCCTCGGCTCCGTCATGCAGGCCGCCCTGCTCGCCCAGTACTCGGTTGACGGGCATCCCATGCTCGTTCGGACGCCGCACCAGCCGACGAACACGCCACTCCGCGACGGCGGCCGGTCCCTTTCCCTCCCGGCGCCCCTGAACGCGAATGGCGAGATCGACGGGTGGCTCACCTTCCCGCTCTCCGACGCGCTCACCACCAACCCGATCGACTGGTTCAAAGTCGTCGTGAGCGACGACAACGGCCCCGTCACCACGATCGATGTCTGGACACCCGTCGACGTCTAACGGATAGGGACGATAATCCGGTGCGACGACATTGGCCCCCTCTCTTGGGGCGTGACCAGCCGACGGGCACGAAGTAGTTTGACCGTAGGGGATGCGCATCACGTGAAGGTTGGAGATCTCATGTCGTTGCTCACGTCACGCCTCGCGACGAAGATTGCCGTCGGTCTGCTGGTTGGCGGAGTCGCCGCAAGTGGTGCGACGGCCGCGGCCGCGTATACCGGCTCCCTCCCTGTCGCGCTCCAGCAGGCCGCTCACGACGCGATCGGCGCTCCCGATCCGAATGTCAGCGGGTCGGATGGGACGACGGACGATTCGACCGCAACGCCGACGCCAACGCCAACGCCGACATCCGAGACGCCGGCCCCAACCCCGACGCCTACCCCGACACCAACGCCGCGCGAGACTCCGGCTCCTACCCCGACACCAACGCCACGCGAGACTCCGGCTCCAAGCGAGAAGTCAGCCCCGAAGGCCGGCGGTCCCGACGCGACCGGCCCGGCTGCACACGGGCTGTGCAACGCATACGCGCACGGTGGCCTTTCCGCGACATCCACCGCTTACGCGGCGCTCGTGAAGGCCGCGGGCGGCGCGAGCACCATAACGAGCTACTGCGCGACGATTCCAGCGCCCGGCAAGTCAGGTGCCGAGCACCCGGGGACGTCGAAGTCCACACATCCTGCCACCCCGGGCGCGAAGGGTAAGTCGTCGGAGCACAAGCCAGCCACACCGAAAGACAAGAAGTCGACGGACGCGACGGACGATTAGAACCGGGCCACACCGCGCCGTCGAACCTCGACGGCGCGGATCGCCCGGTGAAGACCCTCCGAATGGTGCGCGAGCAGCCGACGCGATGGGTAGTGGGCAGGACGGTCAGCTTCTCCGTTGATGCCCAGTTAGGCGACGGATGCCGCGACGGGTTCCGCTTCGGATGCTGCGGCGGGTTCCGCTTCGAGCGCGGCGCTCCCCGAGCCATCCGCTCGGCTGCCGCGCCGCGCCATGGACGCAGCGACGACCATGACGACCAGGGCGGCGAGCGTGATGAGCGCCCCGACCCAGATCGGCGAGGTGTAGCCGAGGCCGGCGGTGATGGTGAGCCCACCCGCCCAGGAGCCGAGGGCGTTGCCGAGGTTGAACCCACCGATGTTCGCGCTCGACGCGAGCGTGGGGGCGTGGGTGGCGTTGCGCATGACCCGGCTCTGCATAGCGGGCACCGCTCCGAACCCGAACCCGCCCATGGCGAACAGCAGCACGATCGTAGCCACCGGGTTGCTCGCGAGCCACGCAAAGAGGACGAGCACGACCACGAGCACTGCGAGGAAACCGAGCAGGGTTCCGTCGATGGTTCGGTCGGCGAGACGGCCGCCGAGCCAGTTGCCGACGACGAGTCCGGCGCCGAAGAGCACGAGTAGCCACGGCACGGTGCTGACCGCGAAACCGCTCACGTCGGTGAGCGTGTAGGCGATGTAGGTGAAGGCACCGAACATGCCGCCAAAGCCGAGCACTGTGACGACGAGGGAGAGCCACACCTGGCCAGAGCGGAATGCGGTGAGCTCGCGGCGGAGGCTCGGCGTGGGGCCGGAGGTCTTGGGGTTCGGCACGAGAATCGCGATACCGATGAGCGCAACCACGCCGATGGCCGAGATCACCCAGAACGTCGTCCGCCAGCCGTGCTCCTGGCCGAGGAAAGTGCCGAACGGCACGCCAAGCACATTCGCGACGGTGAGACCCGTGAACATGATCGCGATGGCGCCGGACGCCTTTTCCGGAGCGACGAGGCTCGCGGCGACGACCGAGCCGATGCCGAAGAACGCTCCGTGGCAGAGTGCCGCGATGATGCGGCCGATCATCATGAGCTCGTAGGTCGGGGCCATCGCCGAGATGGCGTTCCCGACGATGAAGAGCACGAGAAGCCCCATGAGCACGCTCCTCCGGGGGAGCCGCATTGTCGCGGCCGTGACCCCGAGGGCGCCGACGACGACCGCGAGCGCGTACCCCGAGATCAGCCAGCCCGCTGCCGCTTCGGTGACGCCGAAGTCGGTGGCCACCTGGGGAAGGAGGCCCATGATGACGAACTCCGTGAGTCCGATGCCGAAACCCCCGATGGCGAGGGCGATGAGGCCGAGAGGCATGGGTGGTTCTCCTGTAAACTGGCGCCGTAGTTGCAGACGCGTTATATTGCGAAAAGCGGACGTTAATACTTGCACACGCAAATAGAAAGCGCAAACAACTATCCGACCCCCAGGAGGAGCTATGGGCATCGCCGACGATGCAGTCGAGGTACGGGCACAGGGGTGGCGCACGCTCGCTGCCATACACGCGATGATCGAGGCCGAACTCGAGCGCGCCCTCGTGGCATCCGTCGACCTCTCGGTCGTCGAGTACACCGTGCTCGACGCGCTCAACCGGCAGGACGGCTGGCACATGCGCATGCAGCAACTCGCGCGCGCCGCGGCCCTCAGCCCGAGCGCGACGACGCGACTCGTGAACCGCCTCGAAGACCGGGTGCTCCTCATGCGGATCCTCTGTGCCGATGACCGACGCGGCATCTACACCGAGCTCACCGCGGCGGGCCGGTCACTGTACGAGCGGGCGCGGCCGATCCATGACGAAACGCTCGAACGAGTGCTCGCCGAGGCCGAGAAGCAGCCCGAACTCGCACCCATGGTCGAAGCGCTGCACGCCGGAGCGTTTCCTGTCGCAGCGGTGCCCGCCACTGCCGGGTGAGGTGTTGCGACTCGCGTCCCGAATAGGCCTGGGCTACGCCGCGCCGTCGAACATCGACGTGACGGATCCCTCGGTGAAGACCTGCTGAATGGCGCGTGCGAGCAAGGGCGCGATGGGAAGGATCGTCAGCTTCTCGAACTGCTTCTCCGGGGGCACGGGGAGCGTGTCGGTCACGACGACCGAGTCGATCGATGACGTCTGCAGGAGCTCGATCGCGGGATCGCTGAACACCGCGTGCGTCGCCGCAACGACAACGCCGACGGCACCGGCGTCCTTGAGCGCCTCCGCGGCCTTGACGATCGTGCGACCCGTGTCGATGAGGTCGTCGACGAGGAGGCACACCCGGCCCTCGACCTCACCGACGATCTCGTGCACCGAAACCTGGTTGGGGACAAGCGGATCCCGGCGCTTGTGGATGATCGCGAGCGGCGCAGCGAGCTTGTCGCTCCAGTTGTCGGCAACGCGCACCCGGCCCATGTCCGGCGAGACGACCGTGAGCGTCGACGGGTCGAGCACCTTCCGCATGTGCTCGAGCAGGACGGGCATGGCAAAGAGGTGGTCAACGGGGCCGTCGAAGAATCCTTGGATCTGCGCCGCGTGCAGGTCGACCGACATGATCCGGTCTGCACCGGCCGCCTTGAACAGGTCGGCGACGAGACGCGCAGAGATCGGCTCGCGACCGCGGCCCTTCTTGTCTTGCCTGGCGTATGGGTAGAAGGGCGCGACGACAGTGATGCGCTTGGCGGATGCGCGCTTCAGCGCGTCAACCATGATGAGCTGCTCCATGAGCCACTCATTGATGGGTGCGGTATGCGATTGGATGACGAACGCATCCGACCCGCGCACACTCTCATCGAAGCGAGCATAGATCTCGCCGTTTGCGAAAGTGCGAGCATCCGTGGGGACCAGCTCGCTGCCGATCTCCTCAGCGATCTGCAGCGCGAGCGCGGGATGCGCGCGTCCGGAGATGAGCACGAGTCGCTTCTGGCCGGTCGCCGTGATCCCTGACACCTATTTCCCGCTTTCCTCCGCGGCTCGCGCGGCGTCAGTTCCCGGCCGATTCGTTGTAACCCAGCCCTCGATGTTGCGTTGTGGGGCCACGGTGATCGCGAGTGATCCTGCCGGGACATCCTTGCGAACGACAGTACCTGCGCCGGTATAGGCTCCGTCACCCATCCTAACCGGCGCGACGAAGACGGTATTCGTGCCAACCCGAGAGTGTGAGCCGATTGTCGTCCTGTGCTTGTTGACGCCGTCATAGTTGGCGGTGATCACCCCTGCGCCGATGTTGGTACCCGTACCGACCTCGGCATCGCCGACGTAGTTGAAGTGGGCGAGCTTGGTTCCCTCGCCGATCTTCGCGTTCTTGGTTTCGACGAAGGTGCCGATCTTGCCGTGCGCCCCCAGCTCGGTGCCCGGCCGAACGTAGGCGAACGGGCCGATGGATGCGCCTGCGCCGAACACGGCGAGCGTCGCGTCGGTGCGGTTCACCCTCGCGCCCTCGCCAACCTCGCAGTCGAGGAGGGTCGTGTCCGGGCCGACGGTTGCACCGCGCTCGATGACCGTGGCCCCGCGGATCTGCGTTCCCGGCAGAAGGGTCACGTCCTCGGCGAGCCGTGCCTTGACGTCGATCCACGTCGTGGCCGGATCCTGCACTGTGACGCCGGCAAGCTGCCAGCCGCGCACGAGCAGAGAGTTGAGCTTGGCCGCGGCATCGCTCAGCTGGGCGCGGTCGTTGATTCCCTCGACCACCCAGGAGTCTGCGACGGGGAGGGCGTTCACGCTCTCGCCGGTCTGGCGAAGGTGACCGATGACATCCGTGATGTACTTCTCCCCCTGCGCATTATCGGTGCTGAGTGCGGCGAGATGCGCTCGAAGGTGCGCGAGGCCGAACAGGTAGACGCCCGCGTTGATCTCGCCGATCGCTCGCTCGTCTTCCGTCGCATCCTTGTGCTCGACGATGCGATCGAGGTGACCATCGGCGGTGCGGACGATACGTCCGTAACCGGTCGCGTCGGAAGGGAAGCAGGAGAGGATGGTCGCGGCCGCGGTCCCCGCGCGATGTGACGCGATCTGGTTCGCGAGCGTCGGCGCATCCAGGAGTGGGACGTCGCCGTTGATGACGAGGACGTCGCCGTTGAAGTCGGCAGGAAGCGCCGCGACGGCCTGCTCGACGGCACGACCAGTCCCGGGGATCTCGTCCTGGTCGACGATGATGCTCTCCGGCAGGTCGGCCGAGATGACTTCGGCGAGACGGTCCCGCTCATGGCGGACCACCGTGACGACGTGCGCGGCGTCGAGCGTACGCGCCGTCGCGAGAACGTGACCGATGATCGGTATGCCGGCCAGCTGGTGGAGAAGCTTGGGCGTCGACGACTTCATGCGCGTCCCCTGCCCCGCCGCGAGGACAACGATTGCCAGTTTCGAATCTGTCATGGGTTCTCCTCCGTGGCTCACGCCTGGTACCGCTCCGCCTCCAGGACTCGAACCTGGACCTAACAGCTCCAAAGGCTGTCGTGCTGCCATTACACCAAGGCGGACCGCGCGGCACCGGCCGCGCATCATCCAGTTTGCCAGACCCGCGACATCCGCTTGCCCCACCGGTCCTTCCATTCAGCCGCGACCCGCGCTTTCCCTTCCGCGCTGCGGAGAATGCGCACGACACTCCGTCGCGGGGCGGCCATAGGCGGCGTGTCGCCCGCGATCTCCGAAATCCGGCGGAGCGGAGAAGGCCAATCGGCGAGCAGTGGCCGGATAATGGTGGGATGCCTGCCGGAAGCGATGAAGTCGACCGCATCGTCGACTCGTGGCTGCGTGAACGTCCCGACCTCGACTTTTCGCCGCTGCAGGTTCTCTCGCGCGTTGCCCGGCTCTCCAGGCACCTCGATCGCGCCCGGCGCACGGCTTTCAGCCGCTCCGACCTCGACTCCTGGGAGTTCGACGTGCTCTCTGCGCTGCGTCGCGCAGGCACGCCGTACCAGTTGAGCCCCAAAGCGCTCCTGCTGCAGACTCTCGTCTCAAGCGGAACCATGACCAACCGCATCGACAGGCTCGTCGAACGGGGGCTCGTCGAACGACGCACCGACCCGAACGACGGGCGCGGCATCCTCGTGCAGATGACCGGCCAGGGCCTGACGCGGGTCGACGCCGCCATCACGCGTCTGGTCGACGCGGAGGCCGAGATCCTCGCCGCGCTCCCGGCGCGCGATCGCGAACGCCTGGCCGCGCTGCTGCGCAAATTGAGTCTGGGTTTTGACTGAGTCTTTCGACCGCAAACGACAATCAGTCTGAGCGTCTCCTCATGATGAGCGCTCCTTCAATAGTATTGAGGCGCCATGAGACTGTCCCGCCTGAAACGCCTGCCCTCCCGTGTCAAACGCGCCGCACGCTACGAACTCCACGCACACTGGCGACGCCAGCCGATCGAAACCGGAACGGTTCTCTACGAGTCCTTCTCCGGCAACGGGATGCTCGACAATCCGGAAGCCCTGTTTCGCGAGCTGCTCGCGGCATCCGATCTCGCGCATCTCACGCACATCTGGGTTCTCTCCGACCTGCATCAGTATCGCGCGACTGTCAGGGAGTTTGACGGCGCGGCGAACGTCAGGTTCGTTCGCTACGGATCCCCCGCGTACTACCGGGCACTCGCCACGAGCGAGTACCTCGTCAACAATGCAACGTTCCCACCCGACTTCAGCAAACGGCCAGGGCAGACCTACCTGAACACCTGGCACGGCACACCCCTGAAGCGGATGGGGTACGACATCGAGGATGGGGCGCTGGCGACCGCCAACATCGTCCGCAATTTTGTCGCGGCGGATTACCTCCTCGCGGCGAACGCGTTCATGGCCGACCAGATGTACGAGACCGCGTACAAGCTCAAAGGCAACTATCGTGGCGAAATCATCGAGGAAGGCTATCCCCGGGTGGACCGGCAGTTCCTGGATGCCGGCGCCGTGTCGGCCGGACGCGCGCGCCTGACAGCGGCGGGAATCCCCCTCGGCGACCGGGAAATCGTGCTCTACGCCCCAACCTGGAAGGGCGAATCCTTCGCCAACCCCAACGACGATGTCGACGAACTCCTCGGCCACATTGCGCGGCTCGAGGCGCAAATCGACACGAGCAGGTACGTCGTGCTACTCAAGACGCACCAGATCGTCCACAAACTCGCCTCCTCGCGCCCTGCGCTGAAGCGACTACTCGTACCGAACGAGATTCCAACCAATGTCGTCCTCGGGCTCACCGACATCCTGGTCACGGATTACTCGAGCATCTTCTACGACTTCCTCGCGACGGGTCGACCCGTGCTCTTCTTCACGCCGGACCTGGACAACTATGCCGGCACGCGCGGCCTGTACGTCGAGCCGGAGGAATGGCCGGGCCCGGCCTGCCGGACCACGGACGAGCTTGCCGGCGAGATCAACCGCATCGCAGCGACGGGCGAGCTACCGCCCGAATCGGCCGACCGTTATCGCGCGGCCCAGCGCGAATACTGCGGCCACGAGGACGGCCACGCGAGCGCCCGAATCGTCGACGTCGTGTTCCGCGGCAGACGAGAGGGAAGACGCATCCGCACCGACTTCTCGGACGGCCGCACGTCGATCCTGCTGTACCTCGGCGGGATGCGACCGAACGGCATCACGACGTCTGCCTTGAACCTGCTCAACAACCTCGACCACACGCGGTTCGATGTCTCGGCCTTCTTCGCGCAGAGCCAATCGGAGGTGGTCATCCGCAAGCAGAAGGCGATCAACCCGTTCGTGCGCCAATTTCCCCGGGTCGGCGGCATGAACGGAGCAAAGATCCGGCATCTGGCACGACACCTGGATTTCCGTCGCGGCCGGATCAGCCGGCACAAGGACGACGCGACCCAGAACGAGCTCTGGGACGACGAGTGGACCCGCTGCTTCGGCGCGAGCCACTTCGACTACGTCGTCGACTTCAGCGGCTATGGGCCGTTCTGGGCGGCGCTACTCCAACACTCCCCCGAGTCGGTTCGCTCGATCTGGCTGCACAACGACTTGGCGTCCGACGCCCACCGCGAGGTCCACGGCAAGAAGAGGATGCTGCACAGTCTCACCCAGATCTTCACGCTCTATAAGCAGTACGACCATCTCGTGTCGGTCTCACCAACGCTGGCCGACATCAACCGTCGAGAGCTCTCGTCATACGCCGACCCGTCGAAGTTCACTTCCGCGCTCAACACGGTGGATGCCACGCACATCCTCGACAACGCCAAAAAGGACCTTCGGGTGTCCTTGATCGACCCGGAGACCGGGGTCATACCCGAGTGGGTTGATCCGTTGCTCGCCGACGACGGGACGACCACGTTCGTCTCGGTCGGCCGGCTTTCTCCGGAAAAGAACCAGGCGCGGCTCATCCGGGCGTTCGCGAAGGTGCATGCCTCGAACCCGGCCACCCGCCTCGTTATCGTCGGCGATGGGGCGCTCGAAGACAGCCTGAGCGCACTGATCACGCAGCTGGGTCTTGACGGCTCCGTGGTTTTGACCGGGCAACAGCGCAACCCGCACGCCATCATGGCGGCAGCGG
>JAUZGC010000212.1 GCA_030840105.1 Microbacteriaceae bacterium | reverse complement strand
CAGCGCGATGGCGAGCGGAAGTCCTGGGACCGGGAAGCACGTCCGCAGCGCGACGGCGAGCGGAAGTCCTGGGACCAGGACGCGCGTCCGCAGCGCTCGGGTGATGGCGCACGTCCTCAGCGCGATGGCGAGCGGAAGCCGTGGGCCAGGGACGCACGTCCGCAGCGCTCCGGCGATGGCGCGCGGCCGGCGCGGGACGGTGAGCGGAAGCCATGGTCGCGTGAGGCGAAGCCGCGCGATGGTGAGCGGAAGCCGTGGGACCAGGACGCACGTCCGCAGCGCTCGGGTGATGGTGCGCGGCCTCAGCGTGATGGTGAGCGGAAGCCATGGGACAGGGATGCGCGGCCCGCACGGGACGGTGCGCGGCCTCAGCGTGATGGTGAGCGGAAGCCATGGGCGAAGGACGGTGAGCGGCCGCGGAGCGCGCGGCCTGTGGACGGTGAGCGCAAGCCGTGGTCGCGTGATGCGAAACCGCGTGATGGTGCGCCGCGTGACGGTAAGCCCCGCGATGCGAAGCCGCGTGATGGTGAGCGCAAGCCGTGGGCGAGGGATGGTGAGCGTCCCCGTGGAGGCGGGCGCGCATCCGATGGATCCGATGGCGGAAAGAAGTTGTGGACGCGTGAGGGCAGGCCGGCGCGCGGTGACCGCGGCGCGAGGGATCTCGAGCGTGAGCTCACCGAGGAGGAGCGGCTCGCACGCGAGTTGCGCTCGGTGCGGCCGCGGCACGATGATCCCGAGATCCCCGATGACGTCCAGGCGAAGGATCTCGACAGGGTCGCTCGCAACGAACTGAGGACATTGAGCAAGGACAACGCCGACTGGGTGGCACGACACCTGGTCATGGCCGCGCGCCTGATCGAAGACGAGCCGGAACTCGCCCACAGCCACGCGCTGTCCGCGGCCCGACGCGCGGGCCGAATCGGAGTCGTGCGTGAGACGCTCGCGATCACGGCGTATGCGACCGGAGACTTCGCGCTCGCGCTGCGCGAGCTGCGCACGCACCGGCGCATTTCCGGATCCAATGACCAGTTGCCACTCATGGTGGACAGCGAACGTGGCGTTGGCCGAGCCGACCGGGCGCTGGAGCTCGGTCGATCCGTCGACCGCGCGACGCTGCCGACGGACGTGCAGGTCTCGCTTGCAATTGCGATGTCGGGAGCGCGACTGGACCTCGGACAGAATGACGCGGCGCTGATCGAGCTCGAGATTCCGCAGCTCGATCCCAACCGTGCTTTCTCCTGGAGCCCTGATCTGTTCCATGCGTATGCGGATGTGCTCGACGAACTTGGCCGGGAGGCCGATGCGGGCGTGTGGCGCGAACGTGCGGAACGTGCCGAGCGGGCGCTCGGCACGGCGGAAGATGCGAGCGGCGACGAGACAATCGACGTGTTCGAGGAGGACGTCGTCGAAGACGACTTCGACGATGACGTGCTCGATGCGGACGACGTATTCGAGAGCGACGTATTCGAGAGCGACGCTGTCGAGGGCGATGCTGTTGAGAGCGATGCTGTTCAGGGCGAAGCCGCTGACGAGCAGCCGGAGACCGATGCCGATTTTTCGCAGGAGAAGTAGCGTGACAACGCCCCTCGATGGCGTGGATGTCGTCCTCGCCGACCTGGACGGCGTCGTCTACAAGGGAGCCGGAGCGATCCCGCATGCGGTCGAGAGCCTGAACCGGGTGGCGGCATCCGTACGCATTGGTTACATCACGAATAACGCGTCACGCACGGATGCCTCGGTCGCCGAGCACCTCACGGCGCTCGGACTCGCGGTGAGGCCAAGCGATGTCGTCACGTCGCCGCAGGCAGCCGTGCGGCTCCTGGCCGAACACGTTTCGGGCGGAGCGCCCGTGCTCGTGGTCGGTGGGGAGGGCCTTGTCCACGAGGTCGAAAAGGCCGGCTTCGTTGCCGTGCGCTCGGCCGAGGACGAACCGGCGGCCGTCATCCAGGGCTTCGCGCCCGAGGTGGGGTGGAAGGACCTGGCCGAGGCGGCATTCGCGCTGCACAGTCACACGGGAGATGGCATCCCATGGATCGCTACGAATACCGACTGGACGATCCCGGTCGCACGCGGCATTGCGCCGGGCAACGGCACGCTCGTGTCCGCCGTGCACACCGCCGTCGGGCGGCTGCCCATTGTCGCTGGCAAGCCGGAGGTCGCGATCTTCGAGGAGGCCATCCTGCGCTTTGGTGCATCGCGTCCGCTGTTCATCGGCGATCGCCTCGACACCGACATCCTGGGTGCAAATCGTGCCGGCATCGATGCCGTGCTCGTGCTGACCGGCATCGACCGGGCGAAGCAACTGCTCGCCGCCGACGCGAACTCCAGGCCGCGCTACATTCTCGAGGACCTGCGTGGTCTTGACGAGCCGTACCCGGAGACGGAGTTCTCCAGGGACGGTGCCACGGCGACGGTTGGTACCGCGGTCGTGCGCATCACGGGAAACGATGTCGAGATCATTGCGGATGGCGATTCCACCCTCGACCTCCTGCGTGCTGCCTGCGCGGTGATCTGGAACTCCGGTCGAGCGATCTACGGTCTTGAGGTCCCCGAGCGCTTGTACGTGTGACGAGCAGTCGCGCCAGACCGCGCTTTCAGGGTCGAAGCGCTAGCGTTGACACTGTGAACCCCGATGAATCGATGCCCGACGATGCACTCGTTCCCCGGTTGCGCGTGATCGAAGACCAACCGCTGGCGGCGCGGGCTGAGGCGTACGCGCAATTGAACGACGAACTGCGCGACCGGCTCGAAGGTGGAGACGTTTCCCGGGGCAATGCCTGAGGCGCGACTCGATGTCGCACTCGCCGAGCGCGGGCTCGCCCGATCCAGGACGCACGCGGCATCCCTCATCGCTGACGGTGTGGTGACGGTCGACGGCGTTGCGGTCGTGCGCCCGTCCGCGAAGGTCGGTGACGAGCAGGTGCTGGTTGTTGCGGCATCCGATCACTATGTGAGCCGGGGCGCGCACAAGCTCATCGCTGCGCTCGACGCCTTCGATGTTCCCGTTCAGGACCGTGTCGCGATGGACGTGGGCGCATCCACCGGTGGTTTCAGCCAGGTCCTCCTCGAACGCGGGGCACGACAGGTGATTGCGCTGGATGTCGGCCACGGGCAGCTTGCCCCCGTTCTTGCGGGCGAAAAACGCCTCGTCTCGCGCGAGGGGGTCAACGCCAGGAACCTGACCCGCGAGCTGCTCGCCGGGATCGTCGGCACTCTGGTGCACCCGACTCTTGTCGTGGCCGACCTCTCGTTCATCTCGCTCACCACCGTGTTGCCGGCCCTTGTTTCCACCGCAGACGACGGCGCCGATTTCGTCCTCCTGGTCAAACCGCAGTTCGAAGTCGGGCGTACGGGCATTAAGGAGGGCATCGTGCGCAGCGCAGGATTGCGGGCGGATGCCGTTACCGGCGTCTTGTGGGCGGCGCACGATCTCGGCGTCGGCACGGCGGGAGCCATCCCCTCCCCAATTGCGGGAAGCCAAGGAAACCAGGAGTACCTGGTCTGGTTGAACGCACGCAGTGGTCGCAATCCGACAGAATGGTTGAACCAGATCACCGCGATGGTTGGAGCGTGACGCGAATGGCTGCCCCCGCACGGTACATCCTTGTCGTCGCGCACACCGGTCGCGCGGACTCGCTTACCGCAGGAATCCAGGTGTGTGCGCAGCTCATCGAGGCTGGCGCGACGCCGGTGCTCAGTGCGGATGAGCGGCGCGACCTGCTCGCGGCCGACCCGAGCCTTGGCCAACTGGCCGTCCTCGGCCAGGACGTGC
Organism: Microbacteriaceae bacterium; assembly: GCA_030840105.1. Taxonomy (GTDB): domain Bacteria; phylum Actinomycetota; class Actinomycetes; order Actinomycetales; family Microbacteriaceae; genus JAUZGC01. The sequence goes on along the minus strand of JAUZGC010000212.1, from coordinate 3,979 downwards.
AACCGGATGAGCTCGAGCTGGTGGTCGTACTCGGCGGCGACGGAACGATCCTTCGGGCGGCCGAGCTCGTACGAGGGTGCACGGCACCGCTGCTCGGCATCAACCTCGGCCATGTGGGATTCCTGGCCGAGAGCGAACGCGACGACCTCGCGAAGGCCGTCGAACGGGGGCTCTCCGGCGACTACGAGGTCGAAGAACGGATGACGATCAGCGTCCGCGTGAAGATCGCCAACGAGGTGATCTACGAGAGCTGGGCACTCAACGAGGCGACGGTCGAGAAATCCAGCCGAGAGCGGATGCTCGAGGTGGTCATCGAGGTCGACGGCAGGCCGCTGTCGAGCTTCGGCTGCGACGGCGTCGTCCTGTCGACGCCGACAGGATCCACGGCGTACGCATTCTCGGCGGGGGGACCGGTCGTCTGGCCCGGGCTTGCCGCGCTCCTGTTGGTCCCGCTGAGCGCGCACGCGCTGTTCGCGCGACCGCTCGTGGTCGACGGGAACTCGTCGCTCGCTGTCGAGGTCCTGGACCGCACGGGAGACACCGGCGTCCTCTGGTGCGACGGCCGGCGCGCACACGACCTGCCGTCTGGCGCGCGTGTCATTGTTCGGCGTTCGCCTGTCCCCGTTCGCCTGGCCCGACTGCACACAGGGCCGTTCACGGACCGACTCGTGCGGAAGTTCAACCTTCCGGTCACGGGTTGGCGCGGACCGGTGGGCCGTGATTGAGGAGATTTCGATCCGCGACCTGGGCGTCATCGCCGACGCCTCGCTGCCCCTCGGGCCCGGATTCACCGCGCTGACCGGCGAGACCGGTGCAGGCAAGACCATGGTGGTCTCGGCACTCGGTCTTCTGCTCGGCAACCGAGCGGATACCGGCGCGGTTCGCCAGGGAAGCGCGCAGGCGTGGGTTGAGGGTCGGTGGCGGATCTCCGACGCAGGTGAGATCGTCGACCGGGTTCGTGACGCGGGTGGAGATCTCGACCCGATTGCCGACTCGGGTACGGCCGAGCTCGTCCTGAGCCGCTCCGTGTCATCCGAAGGGCGCAGCAGGGTGGTGGTCGGTGGCCGCAGCGCACCCGTGAGCGTCCTGACCGAGCTGGGCGAGCAGCTCGTCGTCGTGCACGGCCAGTCCGACCAGGTGCGCCTGCGGTCTGCCGTGGCCCAGCGGGAGGCGCTGGATCGCTTTGCCGGCGCCGAACTCGCTGTCGCGCTCGAAAACTACCAGCACGTCTTCCACCGCTGGCGCGACAACCAGGCCGAGCTCGACGAACTCGTGGCGGAACAGGCCAGGCGCGCGCGTGAGGCGGAAGACCTGCGGGTGGCCATGGCCGAGATCGAGACCGTTTCCCCTCAACCGGGCGAAGACGTCGAGCTCGCCGAACGTGCGGAGCGGCTCAGTAACCTCGAAGACCTGCGGATCGCCGCCGCGAGTGCGCGTGAGTCCATGTCGGCCGAAGAATCCGACGGGGCCGACGTCGTCGGGCTGCTCGACTCGGCGCGCAGGAACCTCGATCGTGTCGTCGGGCACGATGCGGCCCTCGCCCCGATCGCCGAGGCGCTTTCGAATGCAAGCTACCTCGTATCGGATGTCGCGGCCCAACTCTCGACCTATCTGGCCGGTCTTGACGCAGACGGCGCGCGCGAACTCGAGATCGTGCAGGAGCGCCGGGCGGAACTCGGCGCGCTCGCCCGCAAGTACGGGCCGAGCCTCGACGACGTGATCGAGCGCCTCGACAGCGGGAGCGCACGACTGTTCGAACTCGACGGGGATTCCGAACGGATCGAGCAACTGACCCTCGACGTGGAGGCAGACAGCAGACTCGTAGCCGAACTCGCCGCGTCGCTCACCACGGTGCGCCGCGCGGCCGCGGCGGCCCTGGGTGACGAAGTCTCGGCGGAGCTCACGGCGCTCGCCATGGCAGACGCCCGCGTCGTCATCGATGTGAGCGAGCGTGAGGAGTATGCCCAAACGGGCAAAGACCAGGTGACGATCATGCTGCAGCCGCACGGGGGAGCCGAGCCGCGCGCGCTCGGTCGCGGCGCATCCGGCGGCGAGCTCTCCCGGGTCATGCTCGCGATCGAGGTCGTCATCGCGGGAGCGGACCCGGTGCCGACCTTCATCTTCGATGAGATCGATGCGGGCGTCGGCGGCGCATCCGCGATCGAGATCGGTCGGCGGCTGGCCAGGCTCGCCGAGTCGGCGCAGGTCATCGTCGTCACGCACCTCGCGCAGGTGGCGGCGTTTGCGACAAACCACTTGAGCGTCGTCAAGGGCAGCGATGGCTCGGTGACGGCCTCGAGCGTACGACAGCTCGTGGGCGAGGAACGCACCGCGGAGATGGCGCGGCTGCTGTCCGGTCTGCCGGACTCCGAGAGCGGACTCGAACACGCGCGGGAACTGCTCGAACTCGCCAGGTCCGGCGCACGCCCGTAGTACGTGCGGTCTCGTAGTACGTGCGGTCTCGTAGCTTCGTGCTTGTCTCGTTCTGCGGGGTCGTCATTTCACACGCTCGTAATCCCCGCGTGCCACGATGCTGATAGGGTGGAAGCCCGTGGTGGACATTTCAAACGCGGGTACTTCAAACGGCATTACCAAACACATTTTTGTGACCGGTGGTGTCGTTTCTTCGTTGGGCAAGGGCCTCACAGCCGCCAGCCTCGGTAACCTCCTGACCGCGCGAGGACTTCGTGTCGTCATGCAGAAGCTCGATCCGTATCTGAATGTCGACCCCGGCACGATGAACCCGTTCCAGCACGGCGAGGTGTTCGTCACCGATGACGGCGCCGAGACGGACCTCGACATCGGTCATTACGAGCGATTCCTCGACATCAACCTGAGTCAGGCGGCCAACGTCACCACCGGCCAGATCTATTCGGCTGTCATCGCCAGGGAACGTCGCGGCGAGTACCTCGGTGACACGGTCCAGGTCATCCCGCACATCACGGACGAGATCAAGCGACGCATGCGCCTACAGGCGAGCGACGAGCCGCAGCCCGACGTCATCATCACCGAGATCGGCGGCACGGTCGGCGACATCGAGTCGCAGCCGTTCATCGAAGCCGCTCGCCAGGTGCGCCACGAACTCGGGCGCAAGAACTGCTTCTTTGTGCACGTCTCGCTCGTGCCGTACATGAACGCCTCTGGAGAGCAGAAGACCAAGCCGACCCAGCACTCCGTGGCAGCACTTCGCTCGATCGGTATCCAGCCGGATGCCCTCGTGCTGCGCAGCGACCGCCCCGTTTCCGAGTCCAACAAGCGCAAGATCGCGCTCATGTGCGACGTCGACGAGCAGGCGGTCGTCAACGCGGTGGACGTGCCCAGCATCTACGACATCCCGAGCATGCTGCACAACCAGGGTCTCGACGCGTACATCATCGACCAGCTCGGGCTCGTCGCGAGCGACGTCAACTGGGATGACTGGAGCGAGCTGCTCGAGGCCGTGCACGAGCCCAAGCACGAGGTGACCATCGGGCTCGTCGGCAAGTACGTCGACCTGCCGGACGCGTACCTCTCGGTGACCGAGGCCCTGCGTGCGGCCGGTTTCGCCCACCATGCCAAGGTCTCGCTCAAGTGGATCGCGTCGGACGAATGCGAATCGGCGGACGGCGCGGCCCGCGAGCTCTCCGACGTCGACGGCATCTGCGTCCCTGGCGGATTCGGTGTGCGCGGAATCGAGGGCAAGGTCGGAGCCCTGCGGTTCGCCCGGGAGAACGGCATCCCCGCTCTCGGCCTGTGCCTTGGCCTGCAGTGCATGGTCATCGAGTACGCGCGCAACGAGGCAGGCCTGGCCGGCGCATCCTCGTCGGAATTCGACCCTGACACCGAGTTCCCCGTCATCGCGACGATGGCAGAGCAGGTCGAGATCATCGCGGGCGGAGACCTGGGCGGAACCATGCGCCTCGGCCTGTACCCCGCCAGGCTCGCGCCTGGCTCCCTCGTGTCTGAGCTGTACGGCGCGCCAGAAGCGTCGGAGCGCCAC
>JAUZGC010000049.1 GCA_030840105.1 Microbacteriaceae bacterium | reverse complement strand
AACGCTGCTTGAGACGACCCTGGGCGATGACCCGGGATCCCTTGGTCAGCGTTCCGGCGACGTGCTCGGCGAATTCACGCCAGACGCTCGCACGCAGGAAGAGAGCCTCACCGTCCTTCCACTCGTTGGATGCGCGGTCGAGCGTGCGCGGAGTGGATGCGATGGTGAAGTTGGCAACCGCCAGCCCGTTCTGCGTGTAACGCAGCTCGGGGTCGCTGGTGAGGTTGCCCACCACGGTGATTACGGTCTCGCCGGCCATGGGGACTAGGCGTCCTTCTTGGCGGGGGCTGCGGCCTTGCGGGCAGCCTTCTCGTCGGCAAGCTTGGCAGCCGCGGCAACCTGGGCGATCGCCTCTTCTGCGCGGAGGACCTTGGTGCGCATGACGGCTTCGCTGAGCTTCAGCTGGCGGTCGAGCTCCTTCGTGGTGTCACCCGTGGCGGTCAACTGAACGACGGCGTAGATGCCCTCGGACTTCTTGTTGATCTCGTAGGCAAGACGGCGGCGACCCCAGATGTCGACATTGTCGACCGTTCCACCATCGTTGCGAACAACGTTGAGGAACTTGTCAAGGCTGGGAGCTACGGTGCGCTCGTCGATCTCTGGATCGAGGATGACCATCAACTCGTACTGATGCATGACTAACCCACCTCCTTTGGACATAGCGGTTACAGACGGTCTGTAACAGGAGGGTTGTACATCGGATGCTGGGATACTGATGCCCAGACAACCTATCTAGCGTAACGGATGACGCGCTCGCCCGCCAACCAGTTACTTGATTGCGGCGTTGGCGGCATCCTGCGCCTGTTTGAGCCCCGCGGCCACCGGCGTGCGGCCGAGGAAGATGTCCTCGAAGATGGGGCCGAATGCGTTCTGCGCAGCCATCCAGTTCGCACCCTGCGGCGCCTGGACGGTGCCGTTCTTGAGAACGCTGTAGAGCGGGCTCACGTCGGCGTTCTGCGTCTTCCAGTAGTCGAGGTAGACCTGTTGGGCGCCGGTAACGGCGGGAGATGCGGATCCGGTCGCGCCGATCGCGGCACTACCCTGTGCGCTGCCGAGCCAGGCGAGAACCTTCTTCACGGCGTCAGGGTGCTTGGTGTGGGCGTTCGCGGCAGCGACTACACCGTTGGTCACGCTGATCGCGCCGGCAGGTCCGGCAGGCATGCCCGCGATACCCCAGGAGAACGCGGCGCCCTGCTTGATGTTGGCCAGGTTGTACGAACCGCTCTGGAACAGCGCCATCTTGCCCTGCGTGAATTGGTTGAGGCTGAACGATCCGTCGGTATTCGTGTCTGCCGCTGAGGGGGACACGTGGTACTTGTTGATCAGGTCGACGAGGTACTGGAAGGCCTGGATGCCCTTCGGGCTGTCGAACGTGAACTGGTCACCCTTCTGCATGGACGCGCCGTTCGAGCCGAGGTAGTTGATGTACAGGGCGTTGAGGTCGTTCGCGGCGTTGTAGCCGTACTGCACGATCTTCGTCGGATCGAAGTTGGGGCTGGCGGCATTGTTGCCGTTTGCATCCTTCGTCAGCTTCTCCAGGACGGGCAGCAGGGTGTCATTCTTGCCCGTCGGGTCCCAGTGCAGGGTGCTGATGGTCTTCGGGTCGATGCCGGCCTGCTTGAGCAGGGCGGTGTTGTAGAACACGCCGATGCCGGGGTCGGCGAGCTGCGGAACGCCCCACAACGATCCGTTGGCCGTGTACTGCTTCACGACGCTCGGCGACCACGCTTTCTCGGCGCTCGCACCGAAGGTCTTGGTGATATTCAGGAGGTTGCCGTTGTTCGCGTAGTCGATGAAGTTGCCCGCGTTCACCCAGAAGATGTCATCGACGCTGTTGCCTGCGATGTCGGTGCGCAGCTTCGTGAAGTAGTTCGCCCACGGCACGATGTCGGTCTTGACCGTGATGTTCGGGTTGGCCTTCTCGAACTTCGCGAAGGAGGTCGCGTAAGCCTTGGCGACCTGGTCATCCCACAGGCGCACCGTGACGGTTTCCTTGGTGCCGCTGTTTGCCGCTCCCGCGATGCCGAACCCTGCTGCAACACCTCCCACCACGACAATTGCGGCGGACACGGTGATGGCAATGATGGTGGAGCGCTTGGCCATGAGGTGGGGGTCCTGTCTTATTTGAACCCCGTGATCGCGACCGACTGCACGATCTGCTTCTGAAAGACCAGGAAAAGCGCGACGAGCGGAACGAGGGCCAGCGTCGTCGCCGCCATCACAAGGGTCCAGTTTCCATTGAACTGCGATTGGAGGCTAGCAGTCGCTACTGTGACTGTTCGCCAATTGTTACCGCTTGTAATTACAAGCGGCCACATGAAGTTATTCCATTGGCTGACCGCCGTGATCAGGACAAGCGTCGCGATGATCGGCCGACTGAGCGGGACAACGACCTCGACCAGGATGTCGAGTGTGTTCGCCCCATCGAGCCGCGCTGCGTCGATCAGGTCCTGTGGGATGCCGCGGAAATACTCACGCAAAAGGAAGATCGCGTACGGGCTCCCGAACGCGAACGGCAGCACGAGCCCCCAAAAGGTATTGCGCAGGCCGAGCTGCGTCATCATCAGGTAGAGCGGGATGACGATGACCACCGCGGGCACCATCAGGGTCGACAGGTAGACCCAGAACAGCGCATCGCGGCCTGGAAATTCGACGCGCGCGAACGCGTATGCGGCGAGGATCGAGAACAGCAGCTGGAACACGACAAGGAAGACGGCCACGAGCACGGTCACGCCGATCGCGCGGCCGAAGTCGGCCGGGCCGGTCAGGATGTTCGCGAGGTTCCCCAGCGTCCACGGGTTCGGCGGTGCAAGGGATGACTGCTGAGCGAACTGCTCCGGTGTCTTGAACGCCGTCATCGCGCTTAGGAGGAACGGCCCGAGCGTGACGACCGCGGCCAGGAGCAGCACCGCATAGATCGCGATTGCCCGCAGCGGGCGGCGGACCGCGTTAGACACTGAGGTCATACGTCGTCCTCCGGCGGAAGTAGAGCTGCTGTGCGACGGTGACCGCGACCAGGATGACGAGCAGCACGACGGCCATCACCGCCGCCCGGCCGAGGTCGAAGAGCTGGAACGCCTCCGAATAGATGTGCGACGCGACGAGATCCGTCCGGTGATCAGGGCCGCCCCCGGTGAGCGCATAGACCTGGTCGAAGATCTGGAACGTCGAGATCAGGCTCGTGACGAGCACGAAGAACATGGTCGGACGCAGGAGAGGCAACTTGATCCGCCAGAACATCGCGACCGCACCCGCTCCGTCCAACTTCGCGGCCTCGAGGATGTGCGCGGGGATATTGAGGAGACCCGCCATGAAGAAGAGGGTCACATAACCGACGTTGGTCCAGATCACGACGGCACACACCGCCGGAAGCGCGAGATTCGGGTCGGTGAGCCACTCGATCCGCGTTCCGAGGATGGCGTTGAGCGCCCCCCCGGTGGGTGCGAAGATCCAATTCCACACGACCCCGAGCGCGAGTGGCGCACAGATCCACGGCAGCACATAGATCGTACGGAGGATGGTGGATCCCGGCAGTCCTCGGGTCAGCAACGACGCCGCGAGCAGCCCGAGACCCGTCTGGATCGGGATGACGATCAGCACGAACACGAGGGTGACGAGGAGCGAGTTGCCGAAGATCGGATCCGAGAGGACGGAGACGTAGTTGGCGAGACCGACGAAACGCGCCGGGCTGATCAGGTCCCACTGCTGGAAGCTCAGCCAGAGCACGACAAGAACGGGGAACAGCAGGAAACAGGTGAGGCCGAAGAGGCTGGGCGCCAGGAGGGCGTATCCAGTGAGCGCATTCCGTCGCCGGTGAGCGCGCGCGGTCACCGCGACGCCCGCCAGGCGAGCAGACGCCGTGTGGCTTCCTCTTCCCCGAGCGGCCCCTCATCCAGGCGAAGTTCGAGCAGGAAGCGCAAGGCATCCCCTACCTCCCGACCAGGCTTGAGATCGAGAAGCCGCATGACCTGTTCGCCATCGAGGTCAGGACGCACCGCGTCCATCTCCTCCTGCTCCTGGAGGAGACGGATGCGCTCCTCAAGGTCGTCGTACGCAAAGCCGAGGCGGTCGGCCTTCCGCCGATTGCGTGTTGTGACATCGGCACGCGTGAGCATGTGCAGACGCTCAAGCAGGCTGCCGGCATCCCGAACGTAACGGCGAACGGCCGAGTCGGTCCATGCCGCCTCGGTGTAGCCGAAGAAGCGCAGGTGCAACTCGATCAACCGACTGACGGCCTCGATCGTGTCGTTGTCGAAACGCAGGGCCTTCAGCCGCTTGCGCGCGAGCTTCGAGCCGACCACGTCGTGGTGATAGAAGCTGACGGCCCCGCCCGGCTCGAGCCGGCGGGTGGCCGGCTTGCCGACGTCGTGCAGGAGAGCGGCAAGGCGCAGGACAACGTCGGGCTCGTCACCGGGGTGGCGTGTGCGCTCGTAGTCGATGGCCTGTTCGAGCACCGTCAGGCTGTGTTGATAGACGTCCTTGTGGTGGTGGTGCTCATCCATCTCCAATCGCAGCGCCGGAACCTCAGGGAGCACATGCTCGGCAAGTCCCGTCTCGACCAGCAGCTCGATGCCCGCGCGAGGATCAGCACTCGTGAGCAGCTTGACCAGCTCGTCGCGTACCCGTTCCGCGCTCACGATCTCAATGCGTGCCGCGAGCTCGCCCATGGCGAACCGTGTGTGCTCGTCGACGGTGAAGCCGAGCTGGGAAGCGAAGCGAGCGGCGCGCAGCATGCGCCGGGGGTCGTCACCGAAGGAGATCTCGGGTGCGCTCGGGGTACGCAGCAGCCCGGCGAGCAGGTCGTCGACGCCCTGCGATGGGTCGACAAGCACGGTCTCGGGCAAGCGCAGGGCGAGGGCATTGATCGTGAAGTCGCGGCGAACCAGGTCACCCTCGAGGGTGTCACCGAACACGACATCCGGTTTTCGGGTTTCGCCGTCATAGCTGTCGGCGCGGTAGGTGGTGATCTCGACCGTCTCGCCCGCGATGCGGGCACCGATCGTGCCGAATGCTCGGCCGATGTCCCAGTGCGCATCCGCCAGCGGCTTGACCACGCGCACGATGTCGTCGGGGCGCGCATTTGTGGTGAAGTCGAGATCGTTCACCGGTCGGCCGAGGAGTGCATCACGCACCGGGCCCCCGACGAGCGAGAGTTCAAAGCCGCCGTCGGCGAACGCTCGCGCAAGCCGGGAGACCGTCGCCGATTCTGCGAGGTCGCCGAGGCGCGCAAGGGAATCGGCGACGCTCTGCATAGTGCCTCAGTTTAACCGGGTCAACTGTGCGGATGCCGCCCACGGAAGCACCACGCGGAGGCCATCGCGGCGGCGCCGTCCGCGCGGGGCTCCCAGAGTGGACCCCCTAGAATTGCGGTCATGGTGGCGGGAATGCAGTCGTGCGTGGGCGCATGGGCATAACCACCGGGGTGAAAAGGCGTGCCTGGCGAGGAATCCTCGCGATGGCCGTCGCGGTGGCCTCGCTGGGATTCGCTGTTGCACCCGCGATGGCCGCACAACCTCTTGCGGCCGACACCCCGGGACTGACGGTCGCTGTGGCAACGGACAGCGGTGGCGTCCTTGTTCCTGGCCAGGACCTGAACGTGTCGATCACGATCACCAACAGCGGCAATTCGATGTACCTCGCGGGAAACGTCAACCTGTGGATCGTGGACGCTCCGCTCACAAGCCGCGGTGCATACACCAGCTGGCTCTCACCCTCGGACGAGAGCGGCCAACCCTCCGGTTCGACGGTCGTCGGCACTGCATCGACGGACGCGATCGCGCCGGCAACGACGACGACAGTCCAGATCACAGTTCCCGCGGCGTCCGTCCCGATGAGCAGCCAGCCGGGCCAGGCGACGTACGAAATCGGTTCCACACTCTCGATCGGCGCGAACGCCCAGGCAACAGGCAGAAGCAGCGTCGTCTGGAATCCTGCCGACACCGGGCAGCGAACGAACGTCGCCGTCGCCTATCCGATCACCAGCCCCGCGGGTTCGAGCGGCCTGATCTCGTCGGCCGATCTCGCCACGTATACGGCGCCCAATGGCATGCTGAGTAAGCAGCTCAACGGCATCCTCGGGCACGATTTCGTTGCGATCGGCATCGACCCGATGATCATCGCGTCGATCCGCGTGCTCGGCAGCGCGGCTCCACCGTCCGCCGTCGAGTGGCTCGTCCGCCTCGAACACGCGCCGAACGATATTTTCCCGCTCAGCTATGGGGACGCGGACGTCGTCGGCCAGCTCCAGGCCGGGGTTCCCGCGCCGCTCGCCCCGGTCTCCCTCTCCTATGCACTCAATCCGGCAAACTTCCAGAACCCGGTACCTCCCGTGGGCGAACCGTCGCCGATCGAAACACCGTCGGTCACGACGCCGACCCCCACGGCCCCGCCAGCGGGACCCGCCCTGCCCACAATGGCGGAGCTGCTCAGCTGGAGGTACACGCTCAGCGGAATTGCATGGCCGGGAGACAACACGGTGCGTGCATCCGAGCTCTCCACGCTCGCAGCGGCCGGCCTGACCACCACGATCCTGGCAAGCTCCAACACCAACTCGGGCAGCCAGGACACAACGCCCAACGGACTTCTGACCTTCAACGGCGGAAAGGCCATCGCTGCGGACTCGGGAATCTCCACGGCCATCCGCGCCGCCGCAACAGCAGGCAGCGACGCTGCCTGGCATGGGGCCATGGCGCAGGTCAACGCCCAGCTCGAATTGATTGGCCACGAGAAGGCATCGTCGTCGCGCACAATCCTGGTGACATTCGATCGCGGGGCGCCCTCGAGTGCGACCCAGCTCGCGCGAACGCTCGATTCGCTCGCCTTATCGCCGTGGGTGACGACCGCAACACTTCCGCAGGCGCTCTCCGCAACGCCCGCCACCGGGGTGACCGTCAAGGACTCCCAGGAGGCGGTCCAGCGCACCCGCACCATCTCGTCGCTCGTCGCGATGGAGCGATCAGTTGACTCGTTCGCCTCTGTCCTCGACGACCCGTCCACCATGATCGGGCAGGCGCGAACCCAACTACTCACCCTCCTCGCGGTGTCCTGGCAGAACCCGCGAAACGACTGGGCTACGTCGGTCGCCAACAGCCTCAAAGCGAGCACCGACATCCTCAACTCGGTGAAGATTCTTCAAACCGAGAACGTCAATCTTGTGAGCGCACAAGGCTCGATCCCGTTCACCATCAGCAACAGTCTCAAGACTGAATCGGTGACGGTCGTAGTGCACGCATCTCCGTCGAATGGACGCATCGAGATCGACAGTGCCACAACCAAAAAGGTGCAGGCCAGCTCGCGCGCAACCGTGCTCATCCCGGTCAAGGCAAAGCTCGGAAACGGACAGGTGACGTTGACCCTCCAGCTTTTCAGCCAGTCCGGAGTGGCAATCGGCGGCCCAACGACCGTACCGGTGGATGTGCACGCCGATTGGGAGGGCATCGGCGCACTGATCATCGGAATCCTGCTCGTTCTGCTGTTCGGATTCGGTATCGTGCGAAACGTCCTTCGTCGCCGTCGGGAGGCTCGGGAAGAAGAGTCCGAAGTCGCTGCCGCGGAACTCGCACCGGAGGCGCCTCGTGGCTAGCATCGGCCGCGCGAGCGCCATGCTCGCCTCCGGAACTATCGTGTCGCGCCTGCTCGGGTTCGTGAAGGCTGCGCTCCTCGCGCAGACCCTGGGCATCGCGTTCAGCTTCAGCGGCGACGCATACGCGACGGCAACGACGGTGCCGAACAGCCTCTACGCGATCATCGCGCAGGGCATTCTCAACGCGATCCTTGTCCCTCAGATCGTCCGGGCGAGCTCGCATCCGGATGGCGGCAAGGCCTACATCAACAAGCTCCTGACAATTGGACTTCTGATCTTTGCCGCGATCACCGTGGTGGGAACAGTGTTCGCTCCGCTCCTGATGGTCCTGTACGGAACGAAGCCGCCACAGTCCGAACTGGCGACCGCGTTCGCATACTGGTCGTTGCCGCAAATCTTCTTCCTTGGCCTCTACACGCTCCTCGGCGAGGTCTTGAACGCGCGCAAGTCGTTCGGGCCATTTACCTGGGCCCCCGTCGCCAACAATGTGGTGGGCATCACGATGCTCCTCATCTTCATCGCGGTGTTCGGCGCGGATTCGCAGGGTCACCGCCTCGTCTCGGACTGGACCCCGCCCATGATCGCCCTCCTTGCCGGAGGTGCGACGCTCGGAATCGCGGTGCAGGCCCTTCTCCTGTTCGCCTTCTGGCGTCGCGTGGGACTGAAATTCCGACCCGACTTCGTTTGGCGGGGTGTGAACCTGGGGCATGCAGGCAAGGCGGCCGGCTGGACATTCGCCATGCTCATCGCCACACAGCTCGGGGGGCTCGTTCAGACAAACGTTTCGAACAGCGCGTCGGGGCACGGGGCGTCGACGCTTACGCTGACGAATGCTTGGCTCGTCTTCATGCTGCCGCACTCCATCGTGACGGTTTCCGTGGTCACCGCGTATTACACGCGAATGGCCGAGCACGCCCACCGCGGGGACATGCTGTCATTTCGGGTTGACTACTCGGCCGCGATGCGGGCGATTAGTCTCATCATCGTGCTCGCCTCCGCGGTGCTCATCGTCGTCGCCTACCCGTTCGCCAGGATCTTCGCCTCAACATTCACAGGCGTCGAGGCGATGGGCAATGTTCTCATCGCCTTCCTCATCGGCCTCGTGCCGTATTGCATTCTTTTCATTACGCAGCGTGCGTTCTATGCCCTCAGCGACACCAGGACGCCCTTCCTGTTCACGCTCGTGCAGGTCAGCATCGTCATTGTCGGCGTCCTTGCGTGTTTCGCGCTCCCGCCGGTTTCACGTGCAGCGGGCATCGGAGTCGTGGTCTCGGTCGCCGGCACGGTCCAGGCCCTTATTGCAGCGATTCTCCTTCGCCGGCGCCTCGGCGGTATCGATGCTGCACGCATTATGCGCAGTCTTTCCCGGTATCTCGCGGGCGGCGTGGTCGCGCTGGTCGCCGGCGGGCTCCTCCTTTTCGCGCTCGGCGGCACGAGGCAGGGCGGCTTCGCTGTCAACGGAATCATCGGTTCGCTCGTCTCGATGGCTGTCATCGGCGTCGTAATGTCGATCGTGTATCTCGTCGTGCTTCGACTGCTTCGCTCGCCCGAGCTGGCGGACGCCACAGCCACGATCTCGCGCCGCCTTCGGCGAGGCTCCAATGGCTGACACAGACTGGAATAGCATCTGCTTAGGATGTGTTGTACTCGCCAGCGAGTCGTGAACAGCACCGCCACCGATTATTCAAGGAGCTTCCGCGTGCGGCAGATCATCATCATTGGCTCCGGCCCTGCCGGATACACCGCGGCGATCTATGCCGCTCGGGCAAATTTGAAGCCGCTCTTGATTGCCAGTTCCGTCGAGGCGGGCGGCGAGCTCATGAACACGACCGAGGTCGAGAACTTCCCGGGCTTCCCCGAAGGCATCCAAGGCCCTGAGCTGATGATGATGATGCAGGCGCAGGCCGAACGCTTCGGCACGGATGTGCTCCTGGATGACGTCGTCGAGCTCGACCTCTCCGGCGAGATCAAGACCGTGAAGGTCGGCTCCGGCACGACATACGAGGCTCTTGCAGTGATCTTCGCTACCGGGTCCGCCTACCGCAAACTCGGGCTCGAGGACGAGGATCGTCTGTCCGGCCACGGTGTCTCCTGGTGTGCGACGTGTGACGGCTTCTTCTTCCGCCAGAAGGCGGTTGCCGTGGTTGGAGGTGGCGACTCTGCGATGGAGGAGGCGACCTTCCTGACGCGTTTCGCCAACAAGGTCTACGTCATCCACCGCAATGACACCCTGCGTGCATCCAAGATCATGCAGGAGCGTGCCTTCGCAAACGACAAGATCGAGTTCATCTGGAACGCGGAAGTCGTCGGGATCAGCGGGGATCTGACCGTTACGGGAGTCACGATCCGTGACACCGTCACGGGCGACGAGCGTGCGCTGGAGCTCCAGGGCCTGTTCGTGGCGATCGGCACCGACCCTCGCGTGCACCTCGTGCACGGCCAGCTTGATCTCACCCCTGAGGGAACCATCGCCGTCGCGGGTCGCACGTCGAAGACTAAGCTCACAGGAGTTTTTGCTGCAGGTGACGTGATCGACTCCACATACCGCCAGGCGGTGACAGCGGCAGGGTCGGGTACAGTCGCCGCTTTGGATGCTGAGCACTATCTCGCTAGCCTTCCTGAAGACCTGCTCGCCAAGACCGGCGATCTCGAACTGACTACAACCTCATAAAGGAGTACTCAAAAATGTCAGCAGCACGTACCGTGACGGACGCATCCTTCGAACAGGACGTCCTGAACAGCGAGAAGACGATTCTCGTCGACTTCTGGGCAGAATGGTGTGGCCCGTGTCGCGCCGTGGGCCCGATCCTCGACCAGATCGCGGTGGAACACGCCGACAAGATCGAGATCGTCAAGCTGAACGTTGACGAGAACCCGCAGACCGCGGCGAAGTACCAGATCACCTCCATCCCCGCGATGAAGGTGTACCGGGGTGGAGAGGTCGTCAAGACCGTCATCGGCGCCAAGCCGAAGCCCGCCCTCGAAGCCGACCTGGCCGCCTACCTCGCGT
>JAUZGC010000046.1 GCA_030840105.1 Microbacteriaceae bacterium | reverse complement strand
CGGGCCCGAAGACGGTGGGGCCGAACGGCAAGAGGACCCGAACGACGGGGTCGGCGAGGGCGGCGGTCATCGCGACGATGGAGACCCAGTTGAGCCAGTCGTAGTAGACGCTCACGACGAGATACAGCTGGGTCAGGATCATCAGCACCGCCGCCCCGGAGGCGAACGGCTGCGGCAGGAAGAGGCCGAACGGCAGGACGAGCTGGGCGATGAAGTTGCCGAGCGCCTCGAGCCGATGAATCGGCCGCGGCAGGTGATGGAAGAACCAGCTGAGCGGATTCGGCATCGGCTGGGTCTCGTGATGGAATTCCATGCACGTCAGGTCGCGCCAGCACGGATCGCCCCGGAGCTTGATCAGGCCGGCCCCGAACTCGACCCGGAACGCGAGCCATCGGAAGCCGAGGATCACCGGCAGCGGCGGAGCGACCTCGGCGTTGCCCAGGAAGATCGCGAGGAAGCCCGCTTCGAGCAGCAGCGTCTCCCAGCCAAAGCCGTAGAAGATCTGCCCGACGTTGACGATCGAGAGATACGCGAACCAGATCGCAAGGAAAAGCACGGCGGGAACCCACGATGGCCCGAGCTGCGGGATACCCGCCACGATGCTTGCCGCGCTCGCCGCACCGAGCCACGCGACGAGCCGGAGGAGCCGGTCGGAGTAGCGCCAGCGGAACAGCGTCGGTTGTCGCCTGGCGTACGTGGTCGTGAGGAAGCGGGGTGCCGGCAGCAGTCCGTGTTCGCCGAGCAGCGCCGGGAACTGGGCGACTGCGGACAGGAACGCGATCAGGTAGATCGCCGCGGTGCCTCGCTGCAACACCTGTCGCGCGAGCTCGTAGTCGTCGGCCTGAAACCAGTCCATCTCAGGGCCAACGCTAGGCCGTGGTCAGGTGCGAGGCAATGGGCGGTCAGCGCTCGGGATGTGGCATCCGCGTGGTCTCCGGGGTGCGCTGAGCGCCGCTGAGGTCGACCTGGATCTTGTAGCGGTCGCCGCGATAGATGCTTCGCACCGATTCCACTCGTTGGCCGGATGCCGTCCAGGTCACCCGATCCACGAGGATGGCCGGGCTCAGCGGTGCGACTCCGAGGATGGCCGACTCTTCCACGTCGGTGACGGTCGCCTCCATTGTCTGCGTTCCGGCGACGATGTCGATTCCGTACTGCCGGAAGAGCGTTGCATACAAGGAACTGTCGCCCAGTTTCTCGGCGTCGAAACCGGGAAGCAGGGATGTGGGCATCGACACGTTCTCCAGCGACATGGGTTCGCCGTCGGCAAATCGAAGACGACGCAAGGTGATGACCTCGTCGCCGGGTGAGATCTGCAACCGAGCGGCGATACGCGCCCCGGCCATCCTTCGGCGATGTGACAGCAGCCTGGACGAGCTCGACATCCGTCGAGCGCGCATGTCTTCTGTGAAGGACTGGACGCGAAACGACTGAGTGAACGTCGGCCGAGTGACGAACGTTCCAACCCCCTGCCGTCGATCGAGGTAACCCTCTTCTGCCAGATCGTCCAGTGCACGACGGAGCGTTTCGCGGGCGACCCCGAATTGCTCGCCGAGGGCGCGTTCCGAGGGCAGCTTCTCGCCCGGGGCCAGCCCCCCGACGAGGTTGAGGATGCGCTGTCGCAGAGCGTCGCTTCGTGGAGTGGCCATTGGCGCCGAGCGTCCCTTTCCGTCTGGATCGCACGAGTCTTACAGCTTGCACAATATTGGTCTAGACCTCTTGACTTCAACAATATTCCGTAGTTTGCTTTTCAGAACCTGTTGTGATAAACAACAAAATCAATTTGCTAGACCGCAGGTTTCAGCCGGATAGCACACCGGTTGGACCAATGGAACAACTACCCAGTTCCCCCTGACAATGCACCAGATCAAGCGATAGTGAAAGCGAAGTAGCAAGGATGCCCGTTGATGAATCGTTAACCGGCCGCGTGGCAATCGTCACGGGAGGTGGGAGCGGAATCGGACAGGCCATTACGGTCGAACTCGCCAATGCGGGGGTGAATTGCGTGATCGCGGGGAGCCGCGAGGCGGAGTTGGACGAGACCCTCCACTGCACGGATGACGCGCCAGGCACGGTCGTGGCTGTGCCGACCGACGTCAGCACATATCACGAGCGTCAGAAACTGGTCGCCTCGGCGCTCGCGAACTTCGGCGGCCTCGACATCCTCGTCAATAATGTCGGAGTCACCTCGAGTCCGCGCCTGGACCACAGCCCGGAGGTGTGGCGCAGGGTGTTCGCGACCCAGGTGGCGGCGACATTCTTTCTGGCGCAGGCCGCGATCCCAGCGCTCCGCAAGTCGTCGCAGGCGCGGATCGTCAACATCGGTGCTGTCTACGAGTTCCTGGGGGCGGGCAGCCGATCCGACGGCGACGCATCCCCGGAGGGTGCGGCTGGCGATGGCGGTCCTACCGGAGGGGTTGCGTATTCCGCGACGAAAGCAGCCATCCTCCAACTCACCCGGGAGTTATCGAATGCGATCGGAAGTTGGGGAATCACCGTGAACAGCGTCTCGCCAGGGATGATTCCCGTCGGCGCTCTTCCCTCGGCGAAGGAGACTCACCGTCGGGTGTCCGAGATGACACCACTCGGACGCCTCGGCCGACCGTCTGAGATCGCTTCTGTTGTCCGCTTCATCGCGGGTGGCGGCTCGTCATACATGACCGGTTCAGAGATCCGGGTTGACGGCGGCTGGGCCGCCTGACGGGCAGCAGCTTCCGCGACTGGCTGCAGCGCTGGCGCGACCTGGCGGTGGCGAGACCTGTAGCGCTGGCGTGAGATCAGGCCCTAAGCCTTCTCGACCTGCCAATCGGATGGGCGGTGGCTGGCCACGCTCGCAAGAATGGCGATGACAAGCAGCATGGCGGCGATCGCCTCGAGCGCGGCCGATGTACCCGCGCGCAGAATAAGGACGGCTCCGACGAGAGCCCCCAGCAACATGGCCACGATCGAAAGGCCACGGCGCAGCCCGGATGCGGTATCACGCTTCTTGAGGTCCGCGCCGATGCCCGTTATCGCCATCGTCAGGACGGTTGTGGTCATGTCCGGTACTGCCAGGTGGCGGACCACCGCGTTCCGGATCCCGAGCGCCAATGAGAGGAGGAGCACGGCCGCGTATTGTGCCGGACCGGGAAGCACGGTATCGAAGGCGAGGACGACCGCGAGTGTGCCGAGCGTCAGGATGAACTCGATGCAGACTACGTTGCGAAGCAGCTTGCCTCGGTTTCGCGTGGTGCGGAGCAGGACGACCCCGCCGCCCGTGGCGCCCGCCACGAATCCGATGAGCGCGATAACCGAGCCCCACCCCGAATAGCCGGGAACGCCGGCCAGCGCGAAACCGGCGAAAACGACGTTGCCGGTCATGTTTGCGACGAAGACACGACCAAGCGCAATGATGCTGACAGCGTCGACGAGTCCCGTCACGATGGTCAGCGCGAGGAGCAGTGCCGGCAGCGGGCCGTGAGCGGGACTAGACACGTAACTGCGCACAATGCGGGCGGAGCGTTGGCTTATCACAGATATGAGTCTCTCTCGTCAACCCCGCGCTCTCCGAATGCTCGGCTCTCAGAATAGTTTATATAGGTAAACTATATGCTTGTGGGTGTGCCCAAACCACCAATTACTCACATCATCGAAGCGCCCGCACATCACGAGCACGTAGCGTGAGCGGGGACAACGGGACGTCCGGAAGCATCCTCAAGCAGCCCAAGCAAGTCTGGGCCGTCGCGTTCGCAAGCGTCATCGCGTTCATGGGTATCGGGCTCGTCGACCCGATCCTCCCGGTGATCGCCGCCGATCTTAAGGCGTCCCCTACCGCGACCGAACTGCTGTTCACGAGCTACCTGTTCATCACCGGCCTCGCCATGCTCGTCACGAGCTGGATCTCGAGCCGGATCGGTGCAAAGCGCACGCTCATGATCGGGCTCGCGCTCGTCGTCGTGTTCGCCCTCGCGGCCGCGCTCAGCCACAACGTGGAGTCGGTCATCGCCTTCAGGGCAGGCTGGGGACTCGGAAATGCCCTGTTCATCTCCACCGCGCTCGCCACGATTGTCGGAGCGGCAAGCGGTGGCACCGCATCTGCGATCGTGCTCTACGAGGGCTCGCTCGGTCTCGGCATTGCGATCGGCCCGCTACTCGGCGGCCTGCTCGGCACCGTTGCATGGCAAGGTCCGTTCTTCGGCACCGCGACGCTCATGGCTGTCGGCTTCATCGCGATCGCCGTGCTGCTGCGCAAAGACTCGCACCAGCCACGCGAGCGCACGAAGTTCTCGGCACCGATCCGCGCGCTCGCCCAACCGGCGCTCCTCCTCCTGGCCATCGCGTCGCTGTT
>JAUZGC010000170.1 GCA_030840105.1 Microbacteriaceae bacterium | reverse complement strand
GTTGGCCTGGCCGTGCAGCTGACCCAGGACCACGCGCTTTCGCTGCGGGTGGGGGAGCGGGCATTCGTGCTCACCTCGCTCATCGTGCGTGAGGAATCGCTTTCGCTGTTCGGATTCGTCGACAAGGAGCAGCTCGAGGTCTTCGACCTGCTCATGGGCGTCTCCGGCGTCGGCCCGAAGTCGGCGATGGGTGTCCTTTCCGTGTTGTCGGCCGACCAGATTGCCACGGCCGTCGCAGCGGACGATGACGCCGTCTTCCGCAAGGTCTCCGGCATCGGTCCCAAGACGGCCAAGCTCATCGTCGTCTCGCTCGCCGGCAAGCTCGTTCCGCCGCGGCCGGTACGCGCGGGTGCGGGCGCCCAGTCCGCACCGCCCTCGACGCTGAGCGAGAGTGTTCTCGTCGCGCTTGTCGGCCTTGGCTGGCCGGAGCGCGTCGCGGCGGAGGCCGTGTCCGAAGCCATTGCCGAGTCGGTCGAGGCCGAGCGCGAAACCGTGCCGGCGCTTCTCCGGCTGACGCTCAGCAGACTCGGGCCGGGCCAGGCTCCAGTGAGGCGCTGACCGTGGGCACCCACAACGACAACCTGGATGACGAGGGCCTCGACCTGACCAAGCCGGAACTGGAGTCCGAAGCCGAACTGGCGTTCGAGGGAGCCCTGCGCCCGCGGAGTCTCTCCGAATTCATCGGACAGCCGAAGGTGCGCGGCCAGCTGCAGCTGCTTCTGACAGCCGCGAGGATGCAGGATCGCACGGCAGATCACATCCTGCTCGCGGGTCCCCCTGGTCTTGGCAAGACCACGCTCGCCATGATCATCGCGCACGAGAGCGGCCGTCCACTGCGGCTCTCGAGCGGGCCTGCGATCCAGCATGCGGGCGATCTCGCGGCTTTGCTCTCCTCGCTCACGCCCGGCGAAGTGCTCTTCATCGACGAAATCCATCGCATGGCGCGCTCGGCCGAGGAGATGCTCTACCTCGCGATGGAGGACTTCCGCATCGACATCATGGTCGGCAAGGGAGCAGGGGCAACATCCATCCCGCTCGACCTCGCGCCGTTCACGCTCGTGGGGGCGACGACCAGGTCCGGCATGTTGCCCAATCCGTTGCGCGACCGGTTCGGCTTCACTGCGCATCTCGAGTTCTATGACGAGAGCGAACTGGAACAGGTTCTCGCCCGAGCGGCGGTTCTGCTGGGCTTCGAGGTGGATGGCGAGGCGCTTGCCGAGATCGCCGGCCGGTGCCGCGGCACACCGCGCATCGCCAACCGCCTCCTCCGCCGAGTGCGCGACTACGCACTCGTGCACGGTCAGGATGCCGACGTGACGGCCGTGCGCGCCGCGCTCGATCTCTACGACGTGGATCCGCTCGGTCTCGATCGGCTGGACCGCGCCGTGCTGCACGCGATCCTCACGCGATTCGAGGGGGGACCGGTCGGTCTGAACACCCTGGCGGTCTCCGTCGGTGAGGAAGCCGAGACGATCGAATCGGTCGTAGAACCCTTCCTGGTGCGGATCGGGCTGCTGTCCCGCACCCCCAGGGGTCGGGTCGCGACGCGCGCAGCATGGCGACACTTTGGAGTTGCAGAGCACTCACAGCAACCCCAGCTCATGGATGACCTATAATTCAAGTTGGCCCATCGGCCACAAACAATCGATTGAGCGGGGCGGTCGACGTATCGTCCCCCGGAAGGTTCGGCACTTTTCATGGACCCGTTAACCATTGTCATGCTGGCCGTTCTGGCTGTGCTGATCTTCTTCATGTTCCGCAACAACCGCAAGCGCCAGCGGGATGCTGCGGAACTGCGTAACAAGATCGTGCCGGGCGCTCAGATTATGACGAACTTCGGCCTCTACGGAACGCTCCTCTCCATCGACGAAGAGGAGAACTCGGCGCTCGTTGAGACCAACCCCGGCACGGTTCTCAAACTGCACCGTCAGACGATCGCCCGCGTCGTCGAGCCCACCGTTGCGAAGTCGGAAGAGGCGACAGAGGCTGTCGCCCCGAGCGTAGAACTCAATGAAGATCACGCCACTCCGCTGGGTGCGCCGGAATATGGCGAGCGCGTCGACGGTGTCGCGACGAAGCCAAGCAACAAGAACGACGAATAAACCATTCATCCTCTGCGTGCCCACGTCTTGCGAGGCGTGGGCATGCGCGTAGAAAGCTGAGTTCGTAGGTGGCAAAGTCGTCTCCGGTTAAGAAGGCTGGACGTTCCCTGACCTGGTTGGGGGTGCTCGTCGTGGTCATGGTCGGCGGTCTCGCCGCCAGCGTGTTCTTCAGCAATGCGACCTGGTTACCCAAGCTCGGGCTCGACCTGCAAGGCGGCACCCAGATCATCCTTCAGCCGGTGATTACGACTGGCCAGAAGGTCCAGCAGCAGCAGCTCGACCAGGCCGTTTCGATCATTCGCCAGCGCATTGACGCGTCCGGTATCTCCGAATCTCAGATCAGCACCGAGGGCGCGAACAACATCGTCGTGTCGATCCCTGGGACACCGTCGGCTGCGACACTCAACCAGATCCAGTCGAGCGCCAAGCTCGATTTCCGGCCCGTACTGGTTGCGGGTGCGCCGTCCACGTCGACCGTTGGTGCAGACGGCAAGTCCACGCCGGCGCCGACCCCCGACCCGAACCTGCAGTCGACGCCATCCGTCAAGCCGACCAACGACAGTGACCTGGCGTATGTCACGCCCCTCCTGCAGGCGCAATACGAAGCGTTCAATTGCAAGTCGCCCGCGGCCAACTCGACCAACGTCGCGCCGGCGAACCAGCCGTTGATCACGTGCGAGTCCGATGATTCGGTCAAGTACATCCTCGGTCCCGTCGAGGTGCCCGGCCAGGACATCTCGAATGCGACGGCGTCGCTCGTGCAAAGCTCCAGCGGTGTCAGCACCGGTCAATGGGGCGTCAATATCGTGTTCAACGGTGCAGGTACCGCCAAGTTCGCGACCGTGACGACGCGCCTCAACGGCCTCACCGGTTCGCAGAACCAGTTCGCGATCGTGCTCGACGGCAAGGTCATTTCGGCGCCAGCGACCCAGGCGGTCATCACGGATGGCAAGCCGCAGATCACCGGAAACTTCACGCAGGCCTCCGCGCAGACTCTCGCCGACCAGCTGAAGTTCGGCGCGCTGCCATTCAGCTTCCAGCAGCTGAGCCGGGACACGATCTCGGCGACGCTCGGTTCATCGCAGCTGGCCAGTGGCCTCCTGGCCGGCCTCATCGGCCTGGTGCTCGTCGTCATCTACACGCTGTTCCAGTACCGTCTCCTTGGCCTTGTCACAGTCACGTCTCTTGTGGTTGCTGCACTGCTGACGTTCCTGGCGATTTCGCTGATGTCCTGGCATTACGGATACCGGCTCTCGCTCGCGGGCGTCGCGGGCCTCATTGTCGCGATCGGCTTCACCGCCGACTCGTTCATCGTGTACTTCGAACGAATACGTGACGAACTCCGAGACGGGAGAGGGCTGGAATCCGCGGTCGAGGCGGGCTGGAAGAGAGCGCAACGCACGATCTACGCGTCGAAGTCGACCAACATGCTCGCGGCGATCATCCTGTACGTGCTGGCGGCTGCCAACGTGAAGGGGTTCGCGTTCACGCTCGGGCTCACGACCATCATCGACGTTCTCGTGGTTGTCCTGTTCACGCATCCGACGCTGCAGCTGCTCGCGAAGACGCGTTTCTTCAACAGCGGCAACGCGTGGAGCGGGCTTGACCCGGCAGCGCTTGGCGCGGTGTATCGCGGTGCGGCCCAGTTCCGCGAGCCTGTCGGAGCCAGGCGGGGCACGATCGCGTCGAGCAGCAAGGAAGCGGCGAAGCGGCAGACGATCGCGGAGCGCAAGGCTGCCGAACTCGTATCGAGTGGTTCATCGGATCGCAAGACCGATGGGAAGGATTCCTGATGGCCAGTCGCCTCACCCGGTTCGGCAACGATCTCTACACCGGAGCGCGTTCATACGATTTCGTCGCCAAGCGACGGATTTGGTACACGATCGCAATCGTTATGGTCATCGCGTCGATACTGATCCCGATCGTCAAGGGCGGATTCAACTTCAGCATCGAGTTCCGCGGCGGCTCGCAGTTCCAGATCACCAATGTCTCGACAACCGCGCAGGGACCGGCCCAGAAGGCGGTCGCGAGCGTGGTGCCAAACGCTGTCGCGCTCGTGACGAGTGTCAACAACAATGGCGTACAGGTGCAGACCAACCAGCTCACGGCCGCGCAGAGCGCCCAGGTCGGCGATGCACTCGCCAAGGCATACAACGTGTCGACGAAGGAGGTGACGTCTTCCTTCATCGGGCCGACCTGGGGCGCGGATGTCACACAACAGTCGATCCAGGGGCTGATCGTCTTCCTGCTCCTCGCCTTCGTTGCGATGGCCCTCTACTTCCGCACCTGGAAGATGTCGGCCGCAGCGATCATCTCGCTCTTCCACGACCTCATCATCACGGCCGGGATCTATGCCCTCGTCGGCTTCGAGATCTCGCCGGCGACGATGATCGGGTTCCTGACGATCCTCGGTTATTCGCTGTACGACACGGTGGTGGTCTTCGACAAGATCCGCGAGAACTCGCGGCAGGAGCTCAACCTCACGCGACGCACCTTCGCGGAGTCGGTGAACCTTGCCGTCAACCAGACCCTTGTGCGGTCGATCAACACGGCGGTTGTCGCGGCGCTCCCTGTCGCCTCGATTCTCTTCATCGGAGCGTATGTCTTCGGAGCGGCGACGCTGCGCGACATCTCGCTCGCGCTCCTGATCGGAATCCTGGTCGGCACATACTCGACGATCTTCCTGGCCGCGCCCATGTACGCGCACTTCCGCCAGGGCGAGCCGGAGATCAGGAAGCACGATATTCGCGTGCGCGCCACGCGCCCGAAGGCAGCCACGACGACATCCGTCGCGGTCCCCGCGGAGTAACGTTCGTGACCGGCCCCTTCCTCGACGATCTCGAGGTTTCCGTCGACCAGGCGATCGAACTTGTCGATGCGGGCAGCGCATGGCTGCTCGATGTGCGAGAACCCAGCGAATGGGATGCCGGTCACGCGGCATCCGCGCACCACATCCCGATGCGTGAGCTCGAGGCACGCCAGCACGAGCTGCCGGAAGGCGAGCAGATTCTCGTCATCTGCCTCTCGGGCGGTCGTTCGCGGATGGTGACGGACGCCCTGCTGCGCGCCGACTACCCGGCGACGAACGTCGCGGGCGGGATGCAGGCCTGGCAGGCGGCCGGTGCCGCGGTCGTGCGTGACGACGGAACCCCAGGCGCAGTGGCGTAGCCCGATCGCTGGCCCGCGTCAGGAAAGGCCAAGCGAATCCGGCGATAATGGAGGGAGGAGGCAGGCTCATGGTGGATACGACTACGCCGCAGACTGCTTCCCTGCGCCGTCTGGTGCCCCGGATTTTTTCCCGCGCCCAGCCGGCGGGCGCCGTCGACACCCTGCTCCGTACCGTGCGTGCGCATCATCCGAAAGCCGACCTGGCCGTCATTGAGCGCGCGTATTCGGTTGCCGAGCGCGCGCATTCCGGGCAGAAGCGCCAGAGCGGTGAGCCGTACATCACGCATCCGGTAGCCGTTGCCCAGATCCTGGCGGATCTCGGGATCGGCTCGAAGACCATCGCCGCCGCCCTGCTGCACGACACGGTCGAAGACACCGAGTACACGCTCGA